>JAVHXR010000312.1:290-3879 GCA_031119515.1 Propionicimonas sp. | reverse complement strand
GAGCCCGCCGATCAGCTCGTTCTCCCTCGGCCCGGTCACCATCCGGTTCTACGCCCTCTGCCTGATCACCGGCATCATCGCCGCCTGGTGGCTGGGGCTGCGGCGTTGGCGGGAGCGGGGCGGCACCCAGGAGACCTTCGAGACCGTGATGCTGTGGGCGATTCCGATCGGGATCGTCGGCGCCCGGGCCTACCACGTCGCAACCCATCTCGGGGACTACTTCGGACCCGGGATCAACCCCTGGAGCGCCTTGTTCATCTGGGAGGGCGGGATCGCGATCTACGGCGCGATCGGCGCGGGCACGATCGCCGCCTGGGTGGTCTGCCGGCGGCGCGGGGCCCGGTTCGCCGCCCTGGCCGACAGCGTCGCCCCGGGGATTGCCCTGGGCCAGGCGATCGGCCGGTTCGGCAACTGGTTCAACCAGGAGCTCTACGGCTGGCCCACCGACCTGCCGTGGGGACTGGAGATCGACCCGCAGCACCGCCTTCCCGGCCTGGAGCAGTACGCGACCTTCCACCCGACGTTCCTCTACGAGATGCTGTGGAACCTGCTCGTGGTCGCCATCCTGCTGTGGGCGGACCGGCGGTTCCGGATGGGCCGGGGCAAGGTGTTCGCCCTCTACGTCGCGCTCTACGGCTTCGGCAGGTTCTTCACCGAAGGGATGCGAACCGACTTCTCCTACGACACCTTCGGCCCGATCCGGTTCAACCAGTTCGTCGCGCTGCTGATCTGCCTTGCCGGCGTGCTGGTGCTCGCGCTGCTGATCCGGTTCCGGCCCGGCCGCGAGGACGTGGTCGAGACCCTGAGGGTTCCCGTCGAACCGAACCCGGACGCCGCGGCGACCGCCGACGGCACGCCCGGGACGCAGGACGATGACACGGTCGCCGAGCCCGCCCCCGACCCGGCGGACGCCGAGCCGGTAGCGGCCGCCGCCGAACCCGCCGAGAAGCCCGGTCCCGAGTCCTGAGACGGATCGTCCCAGCGGTCCACCATGCAGGGACGGGCCGGGGGACTCGGGGGTTCGGGTAGGCTCCCCCTGCGTTCGATGTCGGCGTGGCCGACTGGCTGCACCCCCAGAACGAACCGCCTGTACTTCAGATGGGAGTGACCAGATGGCGATGCTGTCATACCCCGCCCGCCCCGCGGAGGGTCTCTACGACCCTGCCTTCGAGCACGATGCCTGCGGCGTCGCTTTCGTGGCCAACCTCAGTGGGCAGGCCAGGCATGACATCGTCACGAAGGGCCTCACCGCGCTGGAGAACCTCGACCACCGCGGTGCGACCGGCGCCGATCCGGCCGCCGGCGACGGCGCCGGGATGCTGCTCCAGGTGCCCGACCGGTTCCTGCGCGCCGTGGTCGACTTCGACCTGCCCGACCCGGGCCGGTACGCGATGGGCATGGCCTTCCTGCCCACCGACCCGCAGCGCCGCGCCTCCGCTAAGCGGACCATCGAGTTCCTGGCCACCGAGGAGAAGCTGGTGGTTCACGGCTGGCGCCAGGTGCCCTCGGACGACTCCACGCTGAGCCCGATCTCGCGGGAGAACATGCCGTCCTTCGAGCAGTTCTTCGTCTCCACGCCGGACGGCGACGCCGGCCTCGAGCTCGACCGCAAGGTCTACCCGCTGCGACAGCGCGCCCGCAGCGAGGCGGGGGTGTACTTCGCCTCGCTGTCCGGCCGGACCACCGTCTACAAGGGCATGCTCACCACCCAGCAACTCGCCGAGGTGTTCCCCGACCTGCTGGACGAGCGGATGGAGAGCGCCCTCGCCCTGGTGCACTCGCGGTTCTCGACCAACACCTTCCCGGCCTGGGAGCTGTCCCACCCGTACCGGCTGATCGCCCACAACGGCGAGATCAACACCGTGAAGGGCAACCGGAACTGGATGCGCGCCCGCGAGGCGCTGCTCGCCACCGACACGATCCCCGGCGAGCTCGACCGGGTGTTCCCGATCATCACCCCGGGCGGCTCGGACTCCTGCTCCTTCGACGAGGCGCTGGAGTTGCTCCACCTGGGCGGGCGCAGCCTGCCGCACGCGGTGTTGATGATGATCCCCGAGGCGTGGGAGAACCACACCGAGATGGATCCGGCCCGGCGCGACTTCTACAACTTCCACTCCTCGCTGATGGAGCCGTGGGACGGCCCGGCCGCCGTCGCCTTCACCGACGGCACGCTGATCGGGGCGGTGCTCGACCGCAACGGCCTGCGTCCTGGCCGGTACTGGGTGACCGACGATGGGCTGGTCGTCTTCGCCTCCGAGGCGGGCGTGCTCGACATCCCGCCGTCCCAGGTGGTCTCGAAGGGACGGCTGCAGCCGGGCCGGATGCTGCTGGTCGACCTCGACAGCCACCGGCTGCACGACGACGACGAGATCAAGTCCGCCCTCCCCGCCGAGCACCCCTACGGCGAGTGGCTGGCGGCCGGCCGGATCGACCTGGACGACCTGCCCGAACGGCAGCACGTGGTGCACTCCCACGCCTCGGTCACCCGGCGCCAGCAGATCTTCGGGTACACCCACGAGGAACTGCAGATGATCGTCTCCCCGATGGCGAACACCGGGGCCGAACCGATCGGCTCGATGGGCTCCGACAGCCCGGTCGCCGTCCTCAGCGACCGGCCCCGGCTGCTGTTCGACTACTTCTCGCAGCTGTTCGCCCAGGTGACGAACCCACCGCTGGACGCGATCCGCGAGGAGCTGGTGACCTCGCTGCAGGCCACGTTCGGCCCGGAGGGCAACCTGCTCGACCCCGGGCCGGAGTCCTGTCGCCAGATCGTGATCGGCTACCCGATCCTCGACTCCGACCAGCTGGCGAAGCTGGTCCGGATCAACCGGGACGGCTCCATGCCTGCCTACGACACCCACGTCGTGCGCGGGCTCTACGACGTCGAGGGCGGCGGCGAGGCGCTGCGTTCCACCCTGGTCGAGCTCTGCGCGCAGACCTCGGCGGCGATCGCCCGCGGCTGCCGGACGATCATCCTGTCCGACCGCCACTCCACCGCCGAACGGGCGCCGATTCCGTCCCTGCTGCTCACCGCTGCGATCCACCACCACCTGGTGCGGGAGAAGACCCGCACCCAGGTCGGCCTGATCGTGGAGGCCGGCGACGTCCGCGAGGTCCACCACGTGGCGCTGCTGATCGGCTACGGCGCGGCCGCGGTCAACCCGTACCTGGTGTTCGAGAGCGCCGAGGACCTGGCCCGCCGCGAGTGGCTGGTGCAGGTCGAGCCGGAGAAGGCGGTCTACAACGTCCGCAAGGCGCTCGGCAAGGGCGTCCTGAAGGTGATGAGCAAGATGGGCGTCTCCACGATCGCCTCCTACACCGGGGCGCAGATCTTCGAGGCGCTCGGGCTCTCCAGCGAACTGGTCGACACCTACTTCACCGGGACCACCAGCCGGATCGAGGGGATCGGGCTGGACGAGATCGCCGAGGAGGTGGCCCGCCGGCACGCCCGGGCCTACCCGCGCACCGGCCTGCTGCCGCACCGCACCCTCGACACCGGCGGTGAGTACAAGTGGCGCCGGGAGGGCCCGCCGCACCTGTTCGACCCGGAGACGGTGTTCCGGCTGCAGCACGCCACCCGGCAGAAGCG
>JAVHXR010000312.1:0-280 GCA_031119515.1 Propionicimonas sp. | reverse complement strand
CGAGATCGTCAAGCGGTTCTCCACCGGCGCGATGAGCTACGGCTCGATCAGCCGCGAGGCGCACGAGACCCTCGCTATCGCGATGAACCGGCTCGGTGGCAAGTCGAACACCGGCGAGGGCGGCGAGGACGTCGACCGGCTGTACGACCCGGAGCGGCGCAGCGCGATCAAGCAGGTGGCCTCCGGCCGGTTCGGGGTGACCTCGGACTACCTGACCAACGCCGCCGACATCCAGATCAAGATGGCCCAGGGCGCCAAGCCCGGCGAGGGCGGCCAGCTG
>JAVHXR010000311.1:1158-3881 GCA_031119515.1 Propionicimonas sp. | reverse complement strand
GGGTTCCGGCGGTGACGGGCACCGGGGACTGGGCGGCGAGCGACCCGGCGAGGCCGAGGACCAGCAGGATCGGCAGGAACCGCCCGAAGGCCATCGCCAGCCCGAGGCCGAGGTTGTAGAACGGGGTGTTCGCCGCCAGCCCCGCGAACGCGCTGCCGTTGTTGTTGGCGGCCGACGCGAAGCCGTACAGCACTTCCGAGAGGCCGTGCGGGCCCGGGTTCAGGATCGCGTCCGTGGCAGCCGGGGTGGCCAGCGCGACCGCGGTGCCGACCAGGACCAGCGCCGGGGTCGCGAGCAGGTAGAGCGCGGCGAACTTGATCTCGCGGGCGGCGATCTTCTTGCCGAGGTACTCCGGCGTCCGCCCGACCATCAGGCCGGCGACGAAGACCGTGACGACGGCCAGAACGAGCATCCCGTACAGGCCCGAGCCGGTGCCGCCCGGACTGACCTCGCCGAGCAGCATGTTGACGATCGCCACCGCGCCGCCCAGCGGTGTGAGGGAGTCGTGCATCGCGTTCACCGCCCCGGTCGAGGTGGCCGTGGTCGAGGCGGCGAACAGCGCCGAGGCGCCGATCCCGAACCGGGTCTCCTTGCCCTCCATGGCGGCTCCGGCGGCCAGGGGTGCGGGAGCGCCGCCGGCGTATTCGAAGGCGATCGCCGAGACCACGGAGCCGGCCCAGAGCACCGCCATCGCGGCGAGGATCGCGAACCCCTGCCGCCGGTCGCCGACCATCGTGCCGAGAGCGCGCGGCAGGGCCGACGGGATCAGCAACAAGGCGATGACCTGCAGCAGGTTCGATCCCCCGGTGGGGTTCTCGAAGGGGTGGGCGGAGTTGGCGTTGAAGAAGCCGCCGCCGTTGGTGCCGAGTTCCTTGATCGCCTCCTGGCTCGCCACCGGCCCGCCCGGGATCGACTGGACGCCGCCACCGAGGGTGGTCACCTCCAGTGGTGCGGAGAGGTTCTGGATCACGCCGGTCGCCAGCAGCACGACCGCCAGCACCGCCGCCAGCGGGAGCAGGACGCGGAGGGCGACCCGGACGAGGTCGGTCCAGAAGTTGCCGACCCGGCGCGTCCCCGAGCGGGCCAGCCCCCGGACGAGCGCCGCGGCGACGGCGATGCCGGCGGCCGCCGAGGTGAAGTTCTGGACGGCGAGGCCGGCCATCTGGACGGCGAACCCCATCGTCGACTCACCGGCGTAGTTCTGCCAGTTGGTGTTGGTCACGAAACTGACAGCCGTGTTCCAGGCCAGCAGCGGCTCGACAGCCGGCTGCCCGAACGGCGCCGGGAACAGGAACTGGAGCCGCTGCAGCCCGTAGAGAGCCAGGAGCGAGACGAAGGAGAAGCCGAGCACGCAGCGGGCATAGACGACCCAGGTCTGGTCGGCGTCGGGGTCGACCCCCGCCAGCCGGTAGACGCCGCGTTCGACCCTCCCGTGCCTGGTGTCGGTCAGGACGCGGGCGAGGTGGTCGCCCAGCGGGACGTGCGCCGCGGCGAGCACCGCCACGACGACTCCGAGGGTGAGGAGCAGGGAGAGGCCGTCGCTCATCAGAACCGCTCCGGGAAGAGCAGGGCGAGCACGAGGTATCCCGCCGCCACCGTGGCGAGGACGAGTCCGGCGAGGTAGGCGATCACAGCCGCTCCAGCCCCCGCAGGGCGAGTACCAGCACACCGAACAGCGCCGCGGTGAGCAGCACAACCGCCAGGTCGATCATCGGCTTCCTTTCCGTGGGTCGTGGATCTCCTCCAGTCCAGCCACGCCCCGGCGGTGCCGCCAAGCGTCCTGACGCGGTCCTGACGCGGGCCTGACGCGTTCCTTGCGCCCTCCGCCGGGCGGCACCCGACCGCTGCCGGGACGCCCGCGTCAAGAACGCGTCAAGGAGTTGGCGGGCGGCGCGGGAGTGGTGGTTGCGTTGACCCAGTGACGAGTTCGACGAACGTCGTGAAGCGGCTGCTGGTCGGCAATCCGATGCGTTCCGACCAGCTCGGGGAGACCCTGCTCCCCAAGCGGCTGGCGCTGCCGGTGTACTGCAGCGACCCGATCTCCTCCAACGCCTACGCCACCCAGGAGATCCTGCTGGTGCTGTCCCTGGGTGGGGTCGCGCTGCTGACCCTGACGCCGTGGATCGCCCTGGCGGTGGTCGGCCTGCTGCTGCTGGTGACGATCTCCTACCTGCAGACCTGCTACGCCTACCCCTCCGGAGGCGGCGCCTACGTCGTCAGCAAGCAGAACCTCGGACGGATCCCGTCCCTGATCGCGGCCTCGGCGCTACTGGTCGACTACGTCATGACCGTCGCGGTGTCGATCGCCTCTGCGGTCGAGAACTTCACCTCGGCGTTCACCGGGTTGCGTCCCTGGTCGGTCGGCCTGTGCATCGCCGTGATCGCCCTGCTCACCGTGATGAACCTCAGGGGCGTGCGCGAGTCGGGAACCCTGTTCGCGATCCCCACCTACGGCTTCCTGCTGTCGGTGTACGCCCTGCTGGTCACCGGGGTGGTGAAGCTGCTGTCCGGCCAGCCGCTGGTGGCGGAGTCGGCGGGCTTCGGGCTGGCCGGCCACACAACGACCGCCGCCGCGCTGGTCATCCTCGTGCTGCGCGCGTTCGCCTCAGGCTGCACCTCGCTGACCGGCGTCGAGGCGGTCAGCAACGGCGTCCCGACCTTCCGGCGGCCCAAGAGCCGCAATGCCGGCGTCACCCTGCTGGTCATGGCCGCGCTGTCGGCTG
>JAVHXR010000311.1:0-1148 GCA_031119515.1 Propionicimonas sp. | reverse complement strand
CCGAATGCCCCGCTGCAGCGGCTGCCCCCGAGACGCTGGCCGGCAACCCCGACGTCGGGCCCACCCACCTGCTCGGTGCCCCGGACGGCTACGTCCAGCGGACGGTGCTCGCGCAGCTCTCCGCGGCGATCTTCGGCGACGCCTCGATCGGGTTCTACGTCGTCCAGGTGTTCACCGCGCTGATCCTGGCGATGGCGGCCAACACCGCGTTCAACGGCTTCCCGATCCTCACCTCGATCCTCGCCCAGGACCGCTTCCTGCCCAAGCAACTGTCCCGCCGGGGCGACCGACTGGTGTTCTCCAACGGCGTCCTGATCCTCGCCGGGGTGGCGGCGGCGCTGGTCTGGGCGTTCGACGCCTCGACCACCCGGCTGATCCAGCTGTACATCGTGGGGGTCTTCGTCTCCTTCACCCTGAGCCAGTCCGGGATGGTCGTGCACTGGCTGCGGGTCCGGCGCGGACGGCGCCCACCGCGCCACACCCTCGCCTCGCTGGTGCTCAACCTGGTCGGCGCGATCGCCACGGCGCTGGTTCTCGTCATCGTGCTGATCAGCAAGTTCACCCACGGCGCGTGGCTGGTGGTGGTCGCGATGCCGGTGCTGTGCTGGCTGATGCTCGGCGTCCACCGCCACTACGAGACGACCTCCCGCTCGCTCAGGCCCCGCGCCGGCGGCATCACGCTGCCGAGCCGGATCCACGCCGTCGTGCTGATCAGCCAGCTCAACGAGCCCTCGCTGAAGGCCCTGGCGTTCGCCCGCGCGATCCGGCCGTCCACGCTCACGGCGATCCACGTCGACACCAGTCCCGAACGCACCGCCAAGCTCCAGCAGGAGTGGGCGGAGCGGCAGATCCCGGTGCCCCTGACGGTCGTCTCCTCCGCCTACCGCGAACTGACCTCGCCGATCCTCGCCCACCTGCGCCAGATGGCGGTCGGTCCCCGCGACGTGGTGGAGGTCTTCGTGCCCGAGTACGTCGTGGGGCGCTGGTGGGAGCAGGTGCTGCACAACCACAGCGCGCTGCGGCTGAAGTCGCGGCTGCTGTTCATGCCGGGGGTGATGGTCACCTCCGTCCCCTACCAGTTGCGCTCCGCAGAGCAGTACCGGCTGGACGGGCCGGGCAGCCGCTCCTCCGGTGCCGACGTGGCAGGC
>JAVHXR010000310.1 GCA_031119515.1 Propionicimonas sp. | reverse complement strand
GGACGGCTCCTGCAAGCGGATCATCCGGCACGAGTACGACCGGATCCCCTCCGCCGCCGAGGCCGTCGGGATCATCGCCGACGTGGTGGCGGAGCTGCGTCCGGAGCTGGACGGTCACCTCGTCGCGGGCATCGGCGCGGCCGTCCCGGGCCAGGTGCGAACCGTCGACGGCGTCGTGATGAACGCCCCCCACCTGGACTGGCATGAGGAACCCTTCGGCGAGCCGCTCTCGGCCGCCACCGGCCAGGCCGTCAGCGTGGCCAACGACGCCAGCCTCGGCGCGCTCGCCGAGCGCGACTTCGGGGCCGGCCGCGGCAAGCAGCACCTGATCTACCTCAACGGCGGCGCCAGCGGGATCGGGGGCGGGCTGGTCGCCGGCGGGGCGTTGCTCGGCGGCGCGTCCGGCTACGGCGGCGAACTCGGCCACATCAGGGTGTCGAGCTCGGCGGCGGTCGATTCCGCCGGCATCAGCGGCACCCTCGAGGCCGAGGTCACCCGGGCGGAACTGCTGGCCGCGCTCGGGCTCGCGCGAGTCGACCCGGACACCTTCGAGAAGGCGCTGCTCGCCGACCGGTCGGACGAGGTCCGGGCGATCGTCGAGCGGCAGCTGGACCACCTCGGCACCGCGCTGGCCGCCGCGGTCAACCTGCTGAACCCGCAGGTGATCGCCCTCGGCGGCTTCCTCGCCGCCCTGCTGGCCTACGACCCTGACCGGCTGGGCAGGGCGGTCGCGCGGGCGGCGCTGCCGCCGTCCTTCGACGGGGTGCGGATCACCGCCACGGAGGTCGGCTCGAACCTGCTGATGATCGGCGCCGCCCAGCTGGCGTTCAGCCCGCTGCTGGCCGATCCTGCGTCGCTGGGACGCTGAAGGCGCCGGCCGCCGCCATCAGTAGGTGATGACCTGGTCGCTGGCGTGCCCGTGCAGGCGCCGGGCGGCCTCGGCCAGCGAGCCGCTCAGCGAGGGGTAGACCGTGAACGACTCGGTCAGCTGGTCGACGGTGAGCTTGTTGCGCACCGCGACCGACAGCGGGTGGATCAGCTCGCTGGCCGACGGTGCCACGACCACTCCTCCCACCACGATGCCGGTGACCGGCAGGCAGATGATCTTGACGAAGCCGTCGGTGACGGCGCGCATCTTCGCCCGGGCGTTGGAGCGCAGGGGCAGCCGGACCACCAGCGCCCGCACCAGCCCGGCCTCCACCTCCTGCTCGCTCACCCCCACGGTGGCGATCTCGGGGGCCGTGAACACATTCGACGCCACGGTGCGCAGGTCGAGCGGGCTGACCGAGTCGCCCAGGGCGTGCCACATCGCGATCCGCCCCTGCATCGCGGCGACGGACGCGAGCGCGAACACCCCGGTGCAGTCACCGGCCGCGTAGACCCCGCGGGCCGACGTCCGCGACACCCGGTCCACCGTGATGTGCCCGGACCGGCCCACCTCGACACCCGCCGCCGCCAGCCCGAGGCCGGCGGTGTTGGGGACGGCTCCGACGGCCACCAGGCAGTGCGAGCCCACCACCTCGGCGCCGTCGGCGAGGGTGACCACCACCTCGTCCCCGCGACGCTCGGCGCCGGTGGCGCGGACGTTGTTGAGCACAGTCATCCCGCTGCCCTCGAAGACCTCCTGGATCACCGCGGCCGCATCGTCGTCGTGCCCGGGCAGAACCTGGCTGCGCGAGGAGACGAGGGTGACGTCCGCACCCAGGCTGCGGTAGGCGCTGGCGAACTCCGCGCCGGTCACACCGGAGCCGACCACGACGAGGTGCTCCGGAAGCCGGTCGAGGTCGTAGAGCTGCGTCCAGGTGAAGATCCGCTCACCGTCCGGCGGCGCGCTGGGCAACTCCCGCGGGCTGGCGCCGGTGGCGACGAGGATGATGTCGGCGGGGAGTGCCTCGTCCCCTGCGGCGGAGGTCGCGATGACCCGGCTGGTGCCGTCCAGCCGTCCGGTGCCGGCGACGATCCGGACGCCCTCGGCGACCAGCCGGTCGCGGATGTCGGCGGACTGGGCCCGCGCCAGGCCCCGGATCCGGCGGTTCACCCGGCCGAGGTCCACGTCCACCGCGGACGCCAGCGGCTCGCTCCCCGACCGGAGCCGCAGCCCGACGTCCTCGGCTCGTCGGATCTCCGTCATCACCTCGGCCGCGGCGATCAGCGTCTTGCTGGGGACCACGTCGGTGAGGACGGCGGAGCCGCCCACCCCGCGCCGCTCCACAAGGGTGACCTCGCCGCCGAGCTGGCGGGCCACCAGGGCCGCCTCGTACCCGCCCGGCCCGCCGCCGACGATCACGACATCCGTCATGCGGCCATTCTCCCGTCCCGCCGCCGCCCCCGGGAAGCCGCCCGGCAGCCGGGCCGCGCGGGCGCCGGTCAGGTGGCCGCGAACTCGACGAGGCGGGCGCGGGCGGGCCCGATGGCCGTCCGGAGCCTCGCCATCGCCGCCACGACGGCCGGGTCGTCGACACGATCGGCCGGAACCCTGGCGGGGTTCAGTGTCGTGGTGTTCGCCCATTCCCTGACATCGGGCTCTCGTGACAGCGCCTGCGAGGCGTCGCCCCCGACGACCTGCATGGCGACCCAGTCGGCCGGTGTGTCGGAGTACGGGGACGGCCGCCAGACCGCGTTCCTCGCCGCGTCGTCGGGGCGGGTCGCCTCGACGTAGCCCGCGACCGCCGCGCCGAAGCACGGGAACCCGACCCGCACCGGGCGCGGCCGGATCGCGTCCGGCTGCCAGATCGGCACCAGCTCGCGGGTGGGCAGCCCGGCCGCCGCGCAGTGCACCACGAGGGTGCCCCGCGGGATCCTCACCCCGGCACCGGCGAACCACAGGCGGCCCGGCTCCACCGATCGCAGGTGGCCCTGTCGTACCACGTCGGTGATGCTGCGGAGCAGCTCGAGCTCCCAGCGGGCCAGCGTCGGCGTCTTGGCCATCGTCGGCGTCACCGCACGGTCGATCCGGAGCATGACCCCGCGTTCCTCGAGCCCGCGGAACACGCCGTCGGGATCGGACGCCTCGAGGACCGCCTCCATCGTGTCCGCGGCCATCGCCTGGAACACCGCCGCGTCCGGCTGGACGACGGCGCGGTTCAGCAGCCACGGCTCCCGCGGCCTGACCCAGCAGATCGCCCCCGGATCGACTCCCCGCTGGAGCAGCCACACGCAGGCGTCGGCCGCGGTCTTCCCCGCGCCAACGATCACGAACCGCCCGGGCGGATCGTCGAGCCGGGCCAGGTCGTTGACCGGGACCACCCGGACACCGCCGCCGACCTGGAAGGGCGGCGCCGTGGTGCCGGGGATCTCGCCCGCCAGATAGGTCGCATCGACCAGCCGGGCGCCGGGAGCGGAGAAGCGCGTCCCGCTGACCAGCGAGCGGAACCCGCGGCCACCGGTGAACTCGCAGCCCGGGAAGAACTCCACCCTGCCGGTCGCCAGCAGACCGTCGAGCACGCGGCCGTAGTAGGCGCAGACCTCGGGGCCGGTCGCCCGCTCCTGGAGGCCCGCCTCGGGACCGGTCGCCTGGAGCCGGCCGTCCCCCAGGCGGGTCGACGCGACCCCGTAGAACAACGAGGCCTGGTGCAGCCGGACGAACGGGTAGGCGTCGAGCCAGTGGCCGCCGGCGGCGTGACGGCGGTCGACGATCGCCACCCTGGCGTTGGAGTGGGTGACCAGCGCGTCGGCGAAGGCCATCCCCATCGCGCCCGCTCCGACGACGAGGTAGTCGGCCTCGACGGCTCGCGTCATCCCCCCATTCAGCAACCCCGCCGACCCGGTGTCAACGCCCCCTCCGCTCGGCCCGGCGACGGGTCGCGTAGGGTGTGGGGATGCTTCGCGCCTGGGTGGTAGGCATCCTGATGGGTTACGGGATCGTCGCCGCGGTCTCGGGGCGCAAGGCGCCGAAGCGCGCCGTCCCGAC
>JAVHXR010000309.1 GCA_031119515.1 Propionicimonas sp. | reverse complement strand
ACGCCCGGGACACCGACGATCGCCACGCTGCCGCTGGCGACCAGGGCGTAGGTGTAGGCGCCCTCGGTGCCGGAGCGGACCAGGCCGAGGCTGGCGTTGGTGAGCAGGACGCCGACCGCGAGCGGGTTGGCCGAGCCGTCGGCGAGGGTGGCCGGTCCCCTGCCCAGGAAGACCTTCAGCCCGGTGCCGGCGAACCGTCCCGCGGTGAAGGTCAGGGTGCCCTCGATGCTGACGAAATCACCGAGCTTGAGGGAGGCGCCGCTGAGGCTGACCTCGAGCACGGCTGTGGCCGCTGACGGGAAGCGCACCGCGACCGGCTGGCCACCGACGGTGACCGCGGTGTCGATGGCGGTGTCCACCATCGTGTTCAGCCGCACCGCCACGGTCCCGGTGACGCCCGAGCCCGCCAGCCCGGCGCTGAGCGTGCCGGACAGGTAGCCAGCCACCCCCTGCTGCCGGACGACCAGCACGCCCTCGGCTCCGGTCACCTCGACCCCGTCCTGGGCGCCGCCGGCGATCCGGAGCACAACGCCGGCCAGCCCGATGACGGTCTCGTCGGCGGACCGGGTGAAGGACAGGGTGCCGGCCAGCGTGCCGAGGCCGGCGACCTGGAGCCGGTCGGCCGGGGTGTCAGCGACGGTGAGCACGACGCGACTCCGGGCCGCGACGGTGTCGACCTCGAGGGTGACCTGCGGGGCGGCGGTGACCAGTCCCGGGACAAGGAGGCTGGCCGAGGCGGTCAGGCTCGCCCGGACCCCGGCAGCGCCCAGCGTCAGCGTGGCCGAGATGCCGGTCATCGACAGGAACGGTGCCGCCGCCGGTCCGAGCGTCAGGCTGGCGCCGCCGACGGCCAGGGTGGTGGCCCCGGTGCGGGCGAGGGTGACGGTGGCCGCCTGCAACGAGAGTCCGTCGAGCCCCACCACGACGTCGGCTCCGGTGATCTCGACCGTCGGCGTCGTCCCGCCAGCCAGGGTGGCCGCGAAACTGCCGGACACGGTCACGCCGGGAACGCTCAGCTGGAGCTGGCCACCGACCGTCCCCGACAGTTCGCCGGCATCCGGAACCACCAGGTGCGCGGTCCCGGCGGTCAGCCGGACGCTGCCGTCGGCGAAGCCGAACGCCGCGGCGGTGACGTCGACCACCAGCTGGCCGCCGGTGCGGGTGATGGAGACGTTGCCGGCCAGGCTCTGGCCGAGCACCGTGAGCGTGACCCCGGAGCCGGTGAAGGCTGCGGTACTCGCTGCGGTGTCGAGGCTGAGCCCGATCGTGCCCGAGACCAGCGCGACGCCGGGCAGCGCCAGCGCAACCGTGCCGGCCACCGAGCCGGCGACGCCGGCTGTCGCGAGCCGCAGGTTCGCCGTCCCCGCGACCAGGCTGACCTGGCCTCCGACGCTGCCTGCGGTGACGCCGGTCGCCACCAGGGTGAGGTCGGTGCCGCTCTGGCCGAGGCTGGCGCCGGTCGCGGTGAGGTCGATCACACCGCCGATGGAGAGGACCAGGTCCGTCACTGTGACGGTGAGCGCTCCGGCGTCCAGCGCCTGGTTGACGAGGCTGTAGCCGATGGTGACGGTCCCGCTGCCGGTGACGCCGGCGAGGTCGATGGCAAGGACCCCCGTGCCCGAGGCGGTACCGGTGCGGGGGCCGCTGCCCGAGGCCGGGATCGTGGCGGACAGCGTCAGGCCGGTCACGGAGACGCCGGGCAGCAGGTCGATCGAGGTGGCGACGGTGGCCTCGTTGAGCCGGTCGACGATCCACCCGACGAGCAGGTCGAGCGGGCTGCCGGCGGCGTAGTTGGAAAAGTGCGGCAGGTCGGCGACCAGGACGCCCGCGGCGGCGTCGTAGCGGGTCGGCTGCTGCTGCACGGCGCCGGACTCGTCGATGTAGTAGATGACGGCCGTCGCCGCCGCGGTGGACACCTGGATGGTGAGCCGGGGTGCGACGGCGAAGTGGGTTATCGCCTGGCCGGTGGCGGCGTCCCGGGCGGTGAGGTCGTAGACCGGGGAGGCGAGCCGGACGCCCGAGACGGTGGCGGAACGCGGGGTGATCGTGACCCAGGCGTTCGACGGCAGGGCACCGGGGGCGAAGCTGAGGGTGGCACCGGGAGCGGAGAGGGTGCCGCCGAGGGCGGCGAGGACGAGGACGGCTCCGGCGGGGCGGGGGGTGGTCGGGATGGCGGACGAGCGGGTGAGGTCGACGGC
Source organism: Propionicimonas sp. (assembly GCA_031119515.1). GTDB lineage: Bacteria > Actinomycetota > Actinomycetes > Propionibacteriales > Propionibacteriaceae > Propionicimonas. Next base: position 1,714 of record JAVHXR010000309.1, on the reverse strand, counting down.
GACCGGCGCTCGGGTGGTGAACTCGACCGCCGGTGGCCCGCGTCCGGAGTAGTCGACGACCGGGGTGTCGGAGTGCACCGGCGAACCGAGCCGGGTGGCCGCACCGAAGGCTGTGTCGTTGATCGCGACGGCGGGGCCGGCGAAGGCGCTGCCCGAGCCGGCGACGGCGGTCGCGCTGCCGCCGGCGACCGCCCGGAGTTCGGCTCCGCCGGGGGCGACGATTCCGAGCCCGGGAGCGAGGCTGACCCGGGAGTCGACGGTCCCGCTCAGGGTGGCCTGGGCGGAGAGCCGGACCGGGATCACGACCGGTAGGCCGGGCAGTCCGCCGAACGGGACCAGGACGTCTGTCGCGGGCTGGGACCAGGTTCCGGCAGCGGCCCGACTGGAGAGCTCGGAGACCCCGTCGGAGGTGGCCAGCAGGCTGCCGCCGGCTGTTGCCGAACGCAGGAGCTCGGCGGCCACGTCGTGGTCGGCCAGCACCACGACCACGCCGGCACCCTCCGCCGTCGCGGTGGCCCGCTGCACGGCCACCAGCGAGAGGTCGTCGGCCAGGACGATCGGCGCCCCGGCGGCGAGGGTGGCATGGGTCTGGACGAGGGAGGAGACCAGGGCGGCGGCATCACCCTCGGCGACCGTGACGTCGGTGCTGTCGGCGAGCAGCTGCAGGTCACGGGCTCCGACCACCAGCGCGCCGGGGGCCAGGGCGGCGAGGGTGCGCGCATCGGTGACGGCGATCACCAGCCCCTTGCCCCTGACGCGGGTGGTGTGGCGCGAACTCGCCCGGACGACCAGGTCGCCGCCGGACAGCACCAGGGTCGCGGCCGGGTCGAGCCCGGCCTCGGTCACGGTGGCGAACCGGGCGGTCGCGGATCCCGCCGACCGCACCTTCAGCTCTCCGGTCGCGACGGCGGTCAGCAGGACGGCTGCCGCGGCGACACTGCTGTCCCCCGCGATCGCCGCGGAGGTCAGCTTGCTCAGGCTCGCGCCCGTGTCGCCCTCGGACGCCAGCGCGGTGACGTTGCGCGCGGTGATGGCCAGGTCTCCCGGAGTCTTCACCGCGCTGTCGATCAGCCGGGCGGCGGCCACGCTCACCGCGCTGCCTCCGGTCGCGGTCAGGGTGGCGTCGGCGGTGACCTCGACGTCGCCGGTGGCGGTGATCCGCGAGTCGATCACGCTGACCACGGCGGTGGCGCTGGACTTCCCGTCCGCGGTCGCCGTCAGGCTGACGTCCCCGCCGAAGATGGTGGCGTTGCGGAGCGAGACCAGGGCGTCCGCGGCGGCCGCGTTGGTGGCGATCGCGGTCAGGGTCACGGCGCCGGTGGTGGCGATCTCGGTGTCCTCGGCCGACACCCGCTGGGCGGTCAGCTCGAGGCTGGCGCCGGTCTCGGTCAGGTCGATGTGGCCGGTCACGACGATGGTGGAGCCGATCGCCTCGATCTTCGCGACGAACTGCGGAGCCGCGATCCGCAGGATCGCCAGCAGGCTGCTGATCAGCAGCCGGGTGGCGGTGGAATCCTGCTCGGCAGGGGCGGGTTCCGGTGCGCTGACCTCGACGTCGGTGTCGCTGACGACGTCGACCTGGTCGTGGCTGCCCTCGATCTCGACCTCGATCCGGCCGCGTCCGCGGGGGAAGCTGCGCAGGTCGACGGTCAGATCGGCGGCCGCATCCCCCTTCACGACCACCCAGCGGATGCCGTCGGCCGGTGCCCGGTTG
>JAVHXR010000308.1 GCA_031119515.1 Propionicimonas sp. | reverse complement strand
CCCGTGCCGCTCGGCGGTAGCGAGCAGCCGCGAACCGGGCGGGCCGACAATCGTCACCGAGGAGTCGAAGTCGAGCACCGCGTTCACGATCGCCCAGGCATGGTTGCGATCGGTCCGGGTGGCTTCGCCGAGCGCGCCGGAGGCCCGGACGAACTCGATCCGCTGGTTCTCGGTGACCACCACGGCGTCCAGCCCACCGAGCTGGTAGAGCAGATCGGCGGTCAGGTCGTCCGGATCGCAGTCGATGAAGCGCTCGCCTCCCGAGCCCGGATCCCGGTACCCCAGAGCAGCCCCGATCATCACCTGACGGGCGGCCGCCTCGCCGGCTGCCGCGAGCATCGACCGCGGGTCTCCCGCGTGGCCCCCGCACGGAATCGCCACGCTGCTGACAAGGGGCCATACCTCACAATCGGCCTCGATCCACACCCCTTCGGACCGGCGCCCCAGATCACACGTCAAGTCAACTTGCACAGCACTGCTACCCCCATCCCCACGGCGCCTACGGTACTCCCTCGGCGGGGGTTCGGTGGGCATCTTCGCGGTGCCTCTGGCGGCCGGTGGGATGCTGTCGCCATGAGCACTGTGCAGGGACGCGCCTGGCGGAACGGCGTCCTCGAACGGTCCGGTTTCGACCTGGCGGAACTGAGCGAGCTCCTGGCCGATCCCGAGCTCCTGGTGTGGCTCGACCTGGCCGATCCGGAGCCGGACGTCCTCGCCGCCCTGGCCGACGAACTGGCCCTCGACCGCCATGCCATCGAGGACGCGGTCGCCCCCGACGAGCGGCCGAAGGCCAGCCACCACGCCACCCACCTGTTCTTCACCTGCTACGCGACCACGCTCGTCACCGGCGGCGAGCAGGGCCTGCGGCTCGAGACCCCGCGGGTGTCGGCGTTCGTGCTGCCGACAGCGCTGATCACCGTCCGCCTGGGGCCGCTCGACCTGGACGAGGTGCTCCAGCGGTGGTCGGGCCACGGGATGCTCACCCACGGCGTCGGTGCGCTCGTGCACGGACTGCTCGACGTCGTCGTCGACGGCCACTTCGCGGCCATCCAGTGCCTGGACGACGAGGTGGAGGCGCTGGAGGACCTGTTGTTCAGCGATCTCGTGCGGTACCGGCGGCAGTTCCAGCAGCGGGTGTTCGGCATCCGGAAGGTGCTGGCGCAGTTGCGGCGCAAGGTCCTCCCGATGCGCGAGGTGATCTCGGTGATGGTCCGCTTCCGTGACTCCAAGACCCTGCCGATCAGTCGCGAGCTGGACGGCGACTTCGAGGACCTCTACGACCACGTGATCCGGGCGGCGGACTGGAGCGAGTCGCTGCGGGAGGTGGTGGGCAACGCCTTCGAGACCAACCTCTCGCTGCAGAACGCCCGGCTCAACGACGTCATGAAGAAGCTCGCGGCCTGGGCGGCGATCGTCGCCGTCCCGACAGCGGTGACCAGCTGGTTCGGACAGAACCTGCCCTACCCCGGCTACGACGCCCTGTCCGGCCTGCTGATGAGCGTGGCGATGATCCTGATCGGTTCCGTAGGGCTGTTCCTGCTGTTCCGGAGGTTCGACTGGCTCTGAGCCGCACTGGTGGGCAACCCGGCCGCGCAGCTGGAGCGGGACTAGCATGCCCGCCATGACGCTGGCGCAGTCCCTGCTGGGGTTCGCCCTGGTGGCGGCGGTGATGACCGTGACCCCCGGCCTGGACACCGTCCTGGTGCTGCGGCAGGCGCTGCGCGACCGCCGCTCGGTCGCCTTCGCCACCGGTGCCGGGATCTCCGTCGGCGTGCTGTTGTGGGGGATGGCCGCAGCGGCGGGCCTGGCCGCGCTGTTCGTCGCCTCCGAGGTCGCGTTCACGGTGCTGCGGTTGACCGGTGTCGGGTACCTGGTGTGGCTGGCCTGGGGGTACTTCAGGGCCGCCTTCACAGGGACACCCGGGCTCGACCTCGACGATCCCGGGCCGGTCCGGACGGGCGTCTGGGAGGGTTTCGTCCGCGGGCTGCTGACCAATCTGTTGAACCCGAAGATCGCCGTGTTCTACCTCACGGTGCTGCCGATCTTCCTGCCGGTCGGGGTGCCGCCGGTACTCGGCGGGGTCGCCCTCGCCGGGGTCCATGCCGGGCTGGGGCTGGCCTGGTTCGTCCTGGTCATCCTGGGTGCCAGGGCTGCCGGCAGGTTGCTGCGCCAGCGCCGCTGGGCGCGGGTCGTCGACGGCGCCGCCGGGACGGCGCTTGCTGGCTTTGCGATCGCCCTCGGCCTGTCGAAAGCCTGACCCGGTCCGTCGGCCAAAAACCTCGCACATGAGATGTGCACGCTCACACAGGACCCATCACACATATCGCATGCGATATGTGTGCGGTCACATTGTTGTAGGAATGTGATCACCACCTACTGCGTGAGCCCTACCGGCGGTCGTAGAGTCTGTGCGTGCAAGCCGCCGGCGGGTGCCGGGTGAGGTCCTGTCGCGGGGCCTGGAGGCTTGAGTCTCAGTGACGAGAAGGAGTACTCACAATGCGACGATTCGGACTTGCGATCGCCGGCCTCGCGGCCGCGCTCGCGCTGACCGCCTGCGGTGGGGGCGGTGCGGGTGCACCCACCTCCGCAGCCCCGACGACCGGCGAGAGCAGCGCCCCCGCGGGCGACACCCTCGTCGGCGTGGCGATGCCGACCCAGACCTCCGAGCGCTGGATCGCTGACGGCAACGCCGTCAAGGAGGGCCTCGAGGCGGCCGGCTACAAGGTCGACCTGCAGTACGCCAACGACGACATCCCGACCCAGACCCAGCAGGTCGACGCGATGATCACCGCCGGCGCGAAGGTGCTGATCATCGCCGCCATCGACGGCACCGCGCTCACCAGCCAGCTCCAGGCCGCCGCCGACGCCGGCATCAAGGTGATCGCCTACGACCGCCTGATCCGTGACAGCGGCAACGTCGACTTCTACGTGACCTTCGACAACTACGCCGTCGGCGTCGCCCAGGCCACCGCGCTGCTGGCCGGCATGGGCGTCACCGATCGTGACGGCGCCAAGCAGGGCACCCCGGAGAAGGGCCAGAACATCGAGCTGTTCGCCGGCTCGCTGGACGACAACAACGCCCACCTGTTCTGGAAGGGTGCGATCGACACCCTGCAGCCGTACTTCGACGACGGCACCCTGGTCGTGAAGTCCGGCCAGACCACCATCGAGCAGGCCGCGACCCTGCGGTGGCTGCAGGAGACCGCGCAGAAACGCATGGAGGACCTGCTGACCTCCACCTACGGCGGCACCGGCGAGGGCCTCAAGGGCGTCCTCTCCCCGTACGACGGCCTGTCCCGCGGCATCATCACCGCGCTCCAGGGCGTCGGCATGGGCCCGACGATCACCAAGGGCCTCCCGATCGTGACCGGCCAGGACGCCGAGATCGCGTCGGTGAAGCTGATCAAGGACGACATCCAGTCCTCGACCATCTTCAAGGACACCCGCAACCTGGCCACCCAGGCCGTCACCGCCACCCAGGCCTTCCTGTCCGGCGGCACCCCTGAGGCCAACGACACCGAGACCTACGACAACGGCGTGAAGGTCGTTCCGTCCTACCTCCTCCCGGTTGTCACTGTCTACGCTGACAACATCCAGAAGGAACTCATCGACACCGGTTACTGGACGGCGGAAGAGGTCGAGTCCGGCGTCGCGAGCTAGGTCGCAAGAACAGTAACGGGGTGGGTCCGGCTTCTGGCGGGGCCCACCCCGGTACCTGCTCGATAGCTGTTCCAAGGGAGGGACATGAACGAGATCCTCCAGATGCGGTCGATCACGAAGACATTCCCGGGCGTCAAGGCGCTTCAGGAGGTCTCGCTGACGGTCCAGCGTGGCGAGGTCCACGCGATCTGCGGAGAGAACGGGGCCGGCAAGTCGACCCTGATGAAGGTGCTCAGCGGGGTCTACCCCCACGGCACCTACGAGGG
>JAVHXR010000307.1:1452-3935 GCA_031119515.1 Propionicimonas sp. | reverse complement strand
CCACGGAAGGTGTTGACGGCAGCCTGCGGGTCGGCGGCCGCGAGGACGTCGCCGCCATCGGGCACCAGCGCGCGGACCAGCCCGATCTGGGCCGGGTCGAGGTCGGTGAGGTCGTCGACCAGGATCGCGTCGTACTGGCGACGGACGGAGTCGAGCACGGCCTGGTCGGTGACGAGGAGCCGCGCCCGGTGGACCAGCTCGGCGTAGTCGAGCGCTCCGTCGGCATCGAGCACGTCGAGGTACTCGGCGAAGAACTCCCCCGCCGCCGTCCACTCCGGCGACCCGGCCTCGGCGCCGAGCCGGGAGAGGTCGGACGGATCGAGGCCGAGCTGTCGCGCTCGTGCCAGCACGCCGCGCAGCTGGCGGGCGAAACCCCTGGTCCCGAGAGCGTGCCGCAGGCTCTCCGGCCACCGGCCGCCAGTGTCCCCGGCGAGCAGTTCGCGCACTCTGAACTCCTGTTCGGGGGCGGTCAGCAGCCGGTTGTCGGCGGTCTCGGAGAACTGGTCGACCAGTGACCGGGCGAGGGCGTGCACTGTCGTGACCGACAGCTGCGAGGTGCCGCCGCTGGCGTGCGCGATCCGGTTGCGCAGGGTGCTCGCGGCGCTCCGGCTCGGCGCCAGCACCAGCGGCCTGCGGCCGCCGGCCAGCAGCTCCCCGGCGGCGAGCCCGACCAGCGTGGTCTTGCCCGTCCCGGCGCCACCCAGCACCAGCAGCGGGCCGCGCCACGCCGCGAGCACGCCTGCCTGCTCGGCGGTCGGTGCCTGGCCGGCGGTCGTTGTCAGCGCCACGGATCCCACGGCACCCATGCAATCACCCGTGACTGACAGCCGGGACCCGCCGCCCGGAAGTCGCGGAATTGTTCTGGACCGCCATCCGCTGATTGTGAAACAGTGGCCATCTGCCGACCACGCCCGGTCGGGAAGGCTGGTCCGGGCGCGCCCGTCCCGGGGCCGGCAGGAGCTTCGCCGGTGGCGCAGTTGGAAGAGTAAGGAGATTTGCATGGCGCAAGGAACCGTCAAGTGGTTCAGTGCCGAGAAGGGTTACGGCTTCATCGCCATCCCCGGTGAGGCCCAGGACGTCTTCGTCCACCACACCGCCATCGACGCCAATGGTTTCCGTTCGCTGAACGAGGGTCAGACCGTCGAGTTCGACATCACGCCCGGCAACAAGGGCCCGCAGGCCGCGAACGTTCGCGTCGTCTGACCGTAGGCACGTCCCGATCGGGCCCCACCTGCTGCGCAGGTGGGGCCCGACCCGTTCCGAGGGAGGTGGCGGTGGCCGAGGTCCGCGCCGAGGTCGACGGCCGCGTGCTGGCGCTGACGAACCTGGACAAGGAGCTGTTCCCCGACGGCACGACCAAGGCCGAGGTGATCGCCTACTACTCCGACGTGGCGGCGGTCATGATCCCTCACCTGGCCGGGCGGGCGGTCACCCGGCTCAGGTTCCCCGACGGCACCGCGACCGGGTCCTTCTTCGAGAAGAACACCCCCGCCGGAACCCCGGACTGGGTGGAGGTTCGCGAGGTGGTGGCCGCCACCACGCCGATCGCCTATCCGGTGGTCGACTCCCGGCCCGGCCTGGTCTGGCTGGCGAACCTGGCGGCACTCGAACTCCACACCCCGCAGTGGCGCTTCGAGCACCAGCCCGCCTCGGTGTTCGTGGTGGACGGCGAGGTCCTCGCCGACCTCGTCGTCATCGACCTCGACCCGGGCCCGGGGGTCACGATGGCCGACAGCGCGCGAGCGGCGTTGCTGCTCGCCGCCGAGCTCGCCGGGGACGGGCTGGTGCCGGTGCCGAGGACCAGCGGCGGCAAGGGACTGCAACTCCAGGCCGCGGTTGCCCCCACCCCTGCCCGGGGCGCCGTCGGGTACGTCCGCGCCCTCGCCGGCGCGATGGCGGCCCGGCACCCCGACCTGTTCGTCACCACCCAGGCCAAGGTCGCCAGGCAGGGCAGGATCCTGATCGACTGGCTGCAGAACCAGCCGGTGCGCAACACCATCACCAGTTACTCGCTCCGCGGCCGCGAGCGTCCGACGGTCGCCACCCCGCTGTCCTGGGACGAGGTCGGCGCGGCGGCCGAGGGAGCCCCGCTGGCCTTCTCCCCCTCGCAGGTGCTCGAACGGATCTCCGATTCCGGGGACCTCGCGGGCGAGTTGCTCGCCGCCGACCGGCCCACCCTCAGGGTTCCCCCGGAACCGGCCCCAGCCCGGTAAGAACCGGCCCCGGCACCGGCCCCACTCCGAACGCGGGCCGCTAGATTGGACGCCAACGCATCCGATCGCGAAGAGGCCTCCATGACCACTCCTGCACAGCCCTCGTCCGGCGCGGCCCAGGCGGCGCCGCCCCTCGCACCTCCGAGCATGCTCTCCCTCACCGCTCCGGAACCGCCGCCGGCCGTCACCGACACCCAGGCGCCCGCCATGGCACCCCAGGTCGAGGCATCGCAGGTCCCCGTGCTGGACGCCAAGGTCGAGGAGTTCCTG
>JAVHXR010000307.1:0-1442 GCA_031119515.1 Propionicimonas sp. | reverse complement strand
GGTCATGATGGGGCTCGAACGCGTCAGCCGCGAGCAGCGCGAGGCCGCCGAGAAGATCCGCGAGGAAACCATCCAGCTTCAAGCGCTCCAGAGCGCGGCGTCGCGCGACGAAGCCAAGGTCGAGGAGTTCCTGGGGGCGCTCGGTTCAGCCGAGGCGAACTCTCCCAGCTTCTCCGCGCAGGCCGACGCGGTCCGCTCGATGGGCGACGCCGACATCCGAAAGGCCGCCGAGACCTCCAACCGGCTGCTGCAGACTCCGGTGCGCGCGGTACAGACCGGCGGCCTCGCCGAGGGCTCCAAGGTGGGTCAGACGCTGCTGCAGCTGCGGCGCACCGTCGAGGACCTGGACCCGAGCCAGGCCAGGGGCGCCAAGAAATGGTTCAAGAAGGTGCCGTTCGGCGACCAGGTCAACGACTACTTCCGCAAGTACCAGAGCTCACAGGACCACCTCAACGGCATCCTGCACGCGCTGCGCAACGGCCAGGACGAGCTGACCAAGGACAACGTCGCGCTCAACATGGAGAAGCAGAACCTCTGGATGGTGATGGGACGGCTCAACCAGTACGTCTACATCGCCGAACGACTGGACGCGAAGCTGTCGGCCCAGATCGCCGAGCTCGAGCTCTCCGACCCTGAGAAGGCGAAGGCGCTCAACCAGGACGTGCTGTTCTACGTCCGCCAGAAGCACCAGGACCTGCTCACCCAGCTCGCGGTCTCGATCCAGAGCTACCTCGCGATCGACATCATCATCAAGAACAACATCGAGCTCATCAAGGGCGTCGACCGGGCGTCGACCACCACGATCTCGGCGCTGCGGACGGCGGTCATCGTCGCCCAGGCGCTCGGCAACCAGAAGCTCGTCCTCGACCAGATCACCGCCTTGAACTCCACCACCTCGACGATGATCCAGCGGACCTCTGAGATGCTGAAGGAGAATTCGGCGCAGATCCAGGAGCAGGCCGCGTCCTCCACCATCGGCCTCGAACAGCTGCAGGCGGCGTTCGCGAACATCTACGCCACGATGGACAGCATCGACGAGTTCAAGCTGAAGGCGCTCGACACCATGTCGGCGACGATCGGCACCCTCGAGGCGGAGGTCGTCAAGAGCCGCGAGTACCTCGACCGGGTGGCTGCCCAGGACTCCAGGGCCCAGCAGCTCCCCAGCATCACCATCGATCGGTGAGCGGCAGGCATGGGCTTTTGGGACTGGCTTCGAGGACGCGACCCCGAACCGGAGACGGCTCCGGCACCGGAGGTCGCGACCGCGCCGACCGAACCGGACATCGCCGCGGCCCTGGCCAGGGTTGAGCAGCTCGTCGCCGACCCGGCGATCCCGGGCGTGGTGCGGTCCCGCGCGCTGAAGGTCACCGCCACGGTTCGCAGGACGCTGCCGCGGATCGGCCTGCTCGGTCTCGGCAGCTACGACTCCTACTCGGTGGTGG
>JAVHXR010000306.1 GCA_031119515.1 Propionicimonas sp. | reverse complement strand
GTTCGACGGTCTGGCGACGGTCGATGGCACCGACGGCGCCCTTCTGCTGGACGGCGCGGTCATGTGGCTCGAGTGCGAGGTCCACGCCGAGATCGACTCCGGCGACCACTGGCTCGTGATCCTGACCGTTCGCGACATCCGGGTCGCCGACGGTCAGGAACTCCTCGTCTACCATGCGCGCCGGTTCGCCACGCTCGAGAGCCAGCGTCTGAGCGGTGGCCCTCGGCGACATGGGGACGCTCCCGACGGTGAGGGCCGGGACGCTGAAGGGTGCTCGGTCAGGGGGCGTCCGGTCAGCGGGTGACCCAGGGGGCACCGAGGTCGGCGAAGGTGCGGCCCTCGGCGGCTACCCGCTCGCAGTACTCCTCGACCCGCTCGACGACCGCCCAGGTGTCACCGTCGCGCCTGGTCCAGCTCACCTGGTCGGCGGCGACCGGGCGGGGGTCCGGGGCGGTGTGGACGGCCTCGAGCACGGTCGTGAACGCGCCCGTCGCCGCCAGTGGGCAGAGCAGTCCGATCGAGGGATCGGCCAGGTGGTCGAGCAGGTTCTCGGTCAGGTTTGTCCGACCGAACTGCTCGGTCGTGGTCCGGCCGCCGATCCTCACCTCGAGGGCGTCCGAGACGTAGTGCAGGGTCGCCGTCCCCCTCGTCCCGTAGGCGATCACGCGCGGTGGACTCTGCCGTGGCGCGGTGAGGGCCAGCCCGAGACTTACCCGGATCCCGGCCGCCGTCCTGACCAGGACAGCCGAGGTGTCGTCGCAGTCGATGGGGTTCGCCCGGTACTGGTCGAGCACCACCTCGGCGACGTCGCCGGAACGGGTGGCGCCGGCCACCTCGAGGGCGGTCGCGACGGCGTGGGCGAGCGGGTTGGTGACCACCCCGTCCACCACGGGGATGCCGTCGATCTCGCGCTTCCCGGCCCAGCCGGAGCGGGTGAAGTAGGACGCCGCGCGCGACCAGGTGCCGACCGCGCCCACCCCGCTGAGCTCGCCGAGTGCTCCGGAGGCGAGCAGGCCGGCGAGCCGCGGGAGGGCGTGCGAGCCGAACGACTGGAAACCCACCTGGACGATCCGGCCGGTCTGGGCGACGACCTCCTCGAGGAAGGTGAAGTCGGCCATGCCCGGTGTCGGGGGCTTCTCCAGCAGGACGTGGGCCCCGGCGCGGAGGGCTTTGGTGGCGAGGTCGGTGTGGGTGTGGATCGGGGTCGAGATCACCACGACCGTGGCGGGATCGCCGGCGGCCAGGTAGTCGTCGAGGGTGGGGTAGACCGGAACCGCCTCCGCCATCGTGGTGACCGCCGGGTCCACCTGGCCGCGCAGCGGTGCGACGCCGCTGCCAGTGACCAGCGCGGCCAGTCGCACCCTGCCCTGGGAAGCCAGCCGCTCGATGTTGATCAGGTGCTGCCGGCCGAATCCGCCGACACCGACGAGGGCGATCGTGGGGATGTCGCTCACGGGGCAACGCTAGCAGGTTGGAAAGCGCTTGCTGAATTCTCTCCGCGTGGCTGGCAGTGCGCGCCCGGCAGGGCATATGATGCGGGAAAGCGGTTGCCCACGACGAGTGCGACAAGGAAACAGCACGAATGACCGAGACCCTCGCCCCTGCCCCGGCCCCGTCCCTCGCCGCGCCCGACGACGTCCGCGAGGTCGGTGTCATCATGAACGGCGTGTCGGGCCGGATGGGTTACCGCCAGCACCTGGTGCGCTCGATCCTGGCCATCCGCGACGCCGGCGGCATCGAACTCGCGGACGGGAGCCGGCTCACCGTCCGTCCGCTGCTGGTCGGGCGCAGCGAGTCCAAGCTCGCCGAGATCGCGCTCCGGCACGGCATCGAGGACTACACCACCGACCTGGACGCCGCCCTGGCCGACCCGCGCTGGGAGATCTACGCAGACTTCCTGGTGACCAAGGCGCGCAGCACGGCGCTGCGGAAGGCGATCGCCGCCGGCAAGGCGATCTACACCGAGAAACCCACAGCCGAGACCGCCGAAGAGGCGGTCGAGCTCGCGCGGCTGGCGGCAGCGGCGGGCCTGAAGACCGGCGTCGTCCACGACAAGCTGTACCTGCCCGGTCTGCTGAAGCTGCGCCGGCTGATCGACTCAGGGTTCTTCGGCCGGATCCTGAGTGTCCGGGGCGAGTTCGGCTACTGGGTCTTCGAGGGCAACGACCAGCCTGCCCAGCGTCCCAGCTGGAACTATCGCAGCGAGGACGGCGGCGGGATCATCGTCGACATGTTCCCGCACTGGAACTACGTGCTGGAGAACCTGTTCGGCCCGATCCACAGCGTCTACGCCCAGGCCGTGACGCACATCCCGCAGCGCTGGGACGAGAAGGGTGCCCCCTACCCGGCCACCGCTGACGACGCCGCCTACGCGGTGTTCGAGCTCGAGGGCGGTGTCGTGGTGCAGTTCAACTCGTCGTGGACGGTGCGGGTGAACCGTGACGAACTCGTCGAGTTCCAGGTGGACGGGACGGACGGCTCGGCGGTCGTCGGGCTGTGGGGGGCGAAGGTCCAGCGGCGGGCAGCGACCCCGAAGCCGGTCTGGAACCCCGACCTGGCCGACGAGCACGACTACGCCGCCGACTGGGTCGAGGTGCCCGCCGACGAGGAGTTCGACAACGGCTTCAAGCGGCAGTGGGAGGAGTACCTGGCCTCCTACGTCGAAGGGACGCCGTACCCCTACGACCTGCTGGCGGGGGCGCGTGGCGTCCGGCTCGCCGAGGTTGGCCTGCAGTCCAGCCGGGAGGGCCGCAAGATCGCCCTGCGTCCACTCACCCTGGACTGAGTGATGGCCGTCCAGCCGCAGCCCGGGCTCCCGGCCGCGCCCACCCTGCTGGACGTCGCCGCCGCGGCCGGGGTCTCCCAGGCGACCGCCTCGCGGGTGCTCAACGGGTCGACCCGCAAGGTCGCCGTCGCCTACCGCGACCGGGTGCTGGCCGCCGCCGAGGAACTCGGCTACACCGCGAACCTCTCCGCGCAGGCAACAGCCAGGGGTACCTCGTCCGTGATCGCCCTGCTGGTGGCCGACATCGCCGACCCCTACTTCGGCCAGATCGCCTCGGGGGTCGCGCGCGGTGCGGACGAGGTGGGCCTGGTCGTCACGATCGCGATCACCGAGCGGGACCACGACCGGGAGGTCCGGTTGGTGCGGACGCTGCGCGGTCTGCGCCCGCACGCCCTGATCCTCGCCGCCTCCCGCGGCTCCGACCCCGCTCCCGGCCTGCTGCAGGAGCTGGAGGCGTTCAGCTCCGCCGGCGGCAGGGTGGTCGCCCTCGGGCCGGGCGCCGGCGAGGCCCGCGCGGTCACGGTCGACAACCACGGCGGCGCGGTCGCGCTCGGCGGCGCACTGGCGGGAATCGGCTACCGCAGGGCCGTGGTGCTGGCGGCCTCGCTCGGCGTCCACAGCTCCGACGACCGGGTGGCCGGGTTCACCGAGGGGTTCACGGCCGGCGGCGGTGAGGTGTTGCGGGTGCACCACGCCGGCTACAACCGGGAGAGCGGCCATCGGGCGATGCGCGCCGCCCTGGCGTTCGGACTGGAGCCGGGGACGCTGGTCTTCGGCGTCAGCGACATGGTCGCCGTCGGCGCCATGGCGGCGCTGCGCGAGGCCGACCGGGCGGTCGGGCCGGACATCGCCGTGGCGGGATTCGACGACACCCCGACCGGGCGGGACGTGTCGCCGCCGCTGACCACCGTCCACATCCCGCTGGAGGAACTCGGCTACCAGGCGACCCGCGCCGCGGTTGACCACGACTGGCGCCACGTCGCGGCCGGGCTCGAGCTCGACGTGGTGCTGCGGGCGAGCACGCCGCCGCTGGGCTGAGCCCGGACACCCGCGGGGTTTGTCGAGGGCCAGTGCCCAGGTGCTGGCAGTCGGTGAGGATGGCTGGCTGTCGGTGGGGAGGGCTGGCTGTGGGGGTCTTGTGGTGGGTGGTGTTG
>JAVHXR010000021.1 GCA_031119515.1 Propionicimonas sp. | reverse complement strand
GCTGGGCGGCCTTGATGCGCAGGGCGGCGTCGTTCGACACGACCACGGTGCGGCGGGTCGTCCAGGGCTTCTCCTCGGCGAGACCCGAGCTGCAGTTGTGGCACCGGACGTTGTACGACGCCACCACGAGCGGGGTCGGCTGCGCCGGCGTGGTCGCAGCGAGCGTGGCCCCGTAGTCGGTGAGGAAGTTGCCGGCGTCGTCCATGACCCGCACCTTGAACGAGTACTTCGTCCGCGGCGTGAGGCCGGTCAGGGTGATCGAGTTGGTGGTGCTGTGCGCGTACTGCGGCGTGTGCCACGGATCGCCGTCGTACTTCACCCGGTAGCGGGGCGCGCCGGGGACGGCGGTCCAGCTCAGCTTCACCGAGGTTGCCGCCAGCGAGGTCACGACCAGGCCCGTGGGCGGGGTGCTGCCCGGGGTCGGGGCCGCCGTCGTTGTCGGCGTGGGGGTCGGGGTCGGCGTGGGGGTTGGCGTCGGCGTCGGGGTCGGCGTCGGGGTTGGCGTCGGGGTCGTGCCGTCGCCCGTCGTCACCGCGATCTTGTCGCCGTAGTCAGTCAGGAACGTGCCGTCCGAACGCATGATCCGGAGCTTCACCCAGTAGGTGGTGTCGGGCGACAGCTTGGTGAGGGTGACCTTGTTGCTCGTGGTGAACGCGTACTGCGAGCTGTCCCACGGGTCGGCGTCGTACTTGATCCGGTAGCCCGGCGCGCCGGTGGTCGGCGTCCACGTGATGGTCGCCGTGGTCGCGGTAGTGGCTGAGACCGTGAGGTCGGACGGCGGCGCGTCGAACCGTGGCGTGGCGAACTTCGCCAGCCAGCTGTACTCGCTGTGGTTGTTGCCCTTGGAGTCGATCACCCGCACCCGGGCGTAGTAGGTCGTGCCGGGCTTGAGGCTCTTCAGGGTGCCGGTGGTCCCGGTGAAGCGGACATAGGTCGACTTGGTGAACTTGCTGGAGGTCGAGTACTCGACCCGGTACCGGTTCGTGGTTCCGCGGGCCGACCACGCAAGGGTCGCGGACGTGGTCGTCGCCTGGCTCGCCCGGAGGCCGGCCGGCGAGAGCTGGGTGAACGACCCCTTCTTGCGGGTGGTGACCTTGAGCGTCTTGCCGTAGCCGCTGAGGAACTTGCCCTTGGCGTCCATCACCCGCAGCTTGATCCAGTAGGTGGTGTTCGGCTTGAGTCCGGTGAGTTCGAAGCTGGTGGTCGAGGTCTTCTTGTACGAGGGTGACTTGAACTTGGAGTTGTCGTCGAACTTGATCCGGTACTGCGGGGCCTTCGACACCGCGGTCCACTTGATCAGGATCGCCGTCGTCGAGGTCGAGACCTTCGCCAGGCCGCTGGGAGCCTTCAGCGCGGCCTCGGCCGGGGACGCCACCAGGCTCGCTCCGAGCACCCAAGCCAGTACGACCGCGAGCGCCCGCAGCAGGAGGCGGGGCCGGCGACTGTGTGACATGAGTGACTCCTGAGGCTGCGGGGACAGCCGGACGCTAGCAAGGAGTGTGAGAATCCTCTGAGTTACATCGGTGTAACCCTCAAGCGCTGCTCAAGGGGAGTGGCGCGGGTCGGCTCGTCGCTGCGCAGCTGTGCCGGGCTGGTCGAGGCCCGCCGGGGGGGTGTCCGGTCCGCCCCGACCGGGACGGACCCCGGCCGGCCAACCTGACCGGGCGTCGACGGGGGCCCTACGGGAGCCAGACGGTGGCGCGGATCATGTTGTGGTCGGACGGGATGACTCCCTCGAAACGGCCCGAGGAGTCGATGTCCACCACGGTCTCGTACTCGCTGACCCGCATCGTGCTGACGAAGATGTAGTCGGGGTTGGAACCGTTGACGTGGCTGGGGAAGTTGCGGGCCTTGCGCCGGTACATGTTGTAGCTGGCATAGGAGGTGTGGATCCGGTTCTCGACGAACGCGCCGGGAGCGGCTCCACGGGTGCGGTAACCGTTGCCCAGCGGGTCGAGATAGCCGGCGTTCTCCATGATGTCGTAGGGCGCGTTGGTCGGGGTGTCCCACTTGGTGGAGTTGTAGTCGCCGACGGCGATCACCGGGAGCTTGTCGGGGTTGTTCTTCTCGATGATGTCCACCACCGCGTTCGCCTGCCGGCGACGCACGTTGTAGTACTTGTTCGAGCCCTTCTTGTCGTTGGTCGGCTCGAGGTGGGTGTCGAGGAAGAAGAACCGCTCGCCGGTCAGCTTCTGCTCGAAGATCGCCCAGGTCGCCGCCCGCTTCGACCTGCCCTTGGGCAGGAACGTCGAGCCCTTGGCGACCAGTTCGACCCGGTCGGAGTTGTAGACGATCCGGACGGCCAGCGACGCCCCCTTGCGGTCGTCGGTGATCCGGTACGGGTCGCCGAGCCGGCGGACGATGTCCTGGTACTGGGTGCCGCCGCCCGGGATGCGTCCCTGGGACGCCTCCTGGAGGCCGATCACGTCAGGGTCCTGGCCCTTGATCGTCTCGACCAGCGCGCCGCGACGACTCGCCCAGGACGCCTTGCCCTTGGAGCAGTTCTCGCACAGCACGTTGTAGCTCGCCACCCGCAGCGGCACCTGGTCGGGGGTTGCGGTCTGCGCCACCGGCGACCAGTCGCTCACCGGCTCGCCATCGGCCCCGAGCGCGCGGACGCTGGTGTAGTAGGTGGTGCCGCGGGTGAGCTTGGCCAGCACGGCGTCCGGATTCTCGACCGTCGTCACCTCGGCGTCCTGCATGGTGGGGCTGGCGCTCCGCGAGACCTGGTAGGACGCCGCCAGCGAGACCTTCTCCCACTCCAGTGCGAGGCTCGTCGTCGACGTGGCGGTCACCGTCACCGCCGGTGCGGCGGCCGGGTACTGGGCTCCGACGGTGGTGAACGTCGTCGTCGCGCTGGGGTTGCCGAACTCGCCGTCAGCCGAGCGCGGCCGTACCCGCAGGTAGTAGGTGGTGGCCGGCTGTAGCCCGGTGACGACGGCGATGGTGGTCGTGGTGGCGACCTGTCGCGGGGCGACCAGCGGGTAGCTGTTCGAGATCTCCACCACCCAGCTGCTGGCGCCGGGGTTCAGCCAGGTGACCACCGCCATGTCGGCGCGTGGCCCGACGGTGACCTGGCTGGGCGCAGCGGGGATCACCGGATCCGCCTCGACCGGGGGTCCGGCGAGGGGCAGCGTCAGGAGGAGCACGCTCAGCATGCCAACCAGGCGGTGCGGCCACCGCCTTCGGCCACTCGTCACGCCCCGACTCCGTCCACGCTCAGACACGGGTGGGAACCATCCCGGATTCGGTGAAATCTATCACGACTGAGAGCAGGCTGAGAGGGGCGGGAGACGCGTGGTCCGGGGGCCTGCGGCCCTGCCCTGGAGAGGCCCGTCTAGGCTGGCGGCGTGCGTCCCGAACTGGCTGTGGCCGGCGGTGTCCTGTGCGGCGCCGTCGCGGTTCCGGTAGCCCTCGCGGCCGCCATCCACCTGGCGACCCGGCGGCGGATCGTCGAGCCGTCGGCGCTGCCGAGGACGCCCGTCGCGCTCGTTCTGGGAGCCGAGGTCTATCCCGACGGCCGCCCGTCCGGTTTCCTCCGTGCCCGCCTCGACGTCGCCGTCCAGCTCTACCGGCTCGGGCTGGTCGATCGGCTGCTGCTCTCCGGGGACGGCACCAGCCGGTTCTACGACGAGCCGGCGGCGATGCGCTCCTACGTCCTCGGCCACGGGGTTCCGGCGGACGCCGTGCTGGTCGACCCCGGGGGAATCGACACGTACTCGTCCTGCGCGCGGGCCAGGGACGAGTTCGGGGTGCGGCGACTGGTGGTCGTGAGCCAGCGCTATCACCTGCCGCGCGCTCTGGCCATCTGCGGGCTGCTCGATCTCGACGCCTGGGCGGTGGGGGACGTCTCGGCCCGTCGCTCGGGCCGGACGTGGGCCAACGGCGCCCGCCGCGAGGTCGCGGCCAACCTCAAGCTGCTGTGGGATGTCGCCAGCCGCCGGCCCTGGGCGCGGCCGACCCGCTGAGCGGCGCCGCCTCTGGCCGGCGGGGGCCGTCCGGATGGGCCTCCCCACGCGACCCCGACCATCCGCCACGGTGGTGGCGGGGCGGGCCGCTGCCGCGTGAGAAAATGGCGGACATGCTGTCTCTGCCCGCCGTGTTGAGTGCCCGTGTCGAAGCCGCTGCCGGGGTGGATCCCGAGCTGCGTCCGGCCACTCGACCCCAGTTCGGGCACTTCCAGACCAACGTCGCCCTCCGGCTGGCCAAGTCCGAGGGCAGGCCGCCGCGCGAGGTAGCCGCCGCCCTGGTCGAGCGGATCGACCTCGCCGACCTGTGCGAGCCGCTGGAGATCGCCGGCCCGGGCTTCATCAACCTCCGGATCCGCGCGGACGTGCTGGCGCGGGTCGCCGGCGAGGTGCTGGACGACCCGCGGGCAGGGATCAACCTCAGTAGCCACCCGCGGCACGTGGTGGTCGACTACTCGGCGCCGAACGCGGCCAAGCAGATGCACGTCGGACACCTCCGCTCGACGATCATCGGCGACTGCTTCACCCGGGTGCTGCGCGCGACCGGCCACACTGTGATCCCGCAGAACCACATCGGCGACTGGGGCCGCCAGTTCGGCATGATGGTCGAGCAGTTGCTCGACGAGGGCGCGGACGCCTCCACCCTCGATCTCCCCAGCGCCGAAGCGCTCTACCAGCGGGCCAACAGCCACCTCAAGGAGTCCGCGGAGTTCGCCGACCGGGCCCGTGACCGGGTGGTGGCGCTCCAGGCCGGGGACCCGGAGACCCGGCGGATCTGGCAGCAGATCATCGACATCTCGCTGAACGGCTTCAACGCGACCTACCAGCGGATGAACGTCCTGCTCACCGATGGCGACGTCGCCGGGGAGTCGATCTACAACGACGACCTCCCGGTGGTGGCCGCCGACCTCGAGCAGCGGGGGATCGCTGTCGTCGACGACGGCGCCCTCGTGGTCTTCGTGGACGGCTACCCGGCGCCGGCGATGATCCGCAACTCCCAGGGCGGCTACGGCTACGACTGCACCGACCTGGCGGCGATCCGACACCGGGTGAGCGACCTCGGGGCGGATCGGCTGATCTATGTCGTCGGCTCGCCGCAACAGTTCCACTTCGACCTGGTCTTCGCCGTCGCCCGCAAGGCCGGCTACCTCCCGGACGGGGTGTCGGCCGAGTTCGTCGGCTTCGGGCAGGTGCTCGGGGCGGACGGCAAGAAGTTCTCCACCCGCGAGGGCACCGCCGTCACCCTCAACTCGCTGCTGGACGCTGCCGAGGCCGAGGCGGCGCCGTCCATCGCGCTGGCCGCGATCAAGTACGCCGACCTGTCCAGCGGGCTGCAGAAGGACTACGCCTTCGACGTCGAGCGGATGGTCGCCACCACCGGCGACACCGGGCCGTACCTGCAGTATGCGCACGCCCGCGTCACCCAGATCCTGCGGAAGGCCGAGGCCGAGGGCCATGGCGCCGGGCCGATCAGCGTCCTTGCCGAGCCTGAGGAGCAGACCCTCGCGCTGCTGCTGTCGCGGTTCGGAGAGGTGGTGGACGCGGTCGCCGACACGTTGCAGCCCCACCGCCTGTGCGGCTATCTGTACGAACTCGCTGGGGCGCTGAGCGTGTTCTACGAGCGCTGCCCCGTGCTCAAGAGCGAAGGGGACGTGCGCGCCTCGCGGCTGGGGTTGTGCCTGGCCACCAAGCGCGTGATCGCGCGGGGCCTCGATCTGCTGGGGATCGAGGCGCCCGAGCGGATGTGAGGACGCTCCCGCTCGCGGGGCGACTCAGCCGAGCGGGTCGGGGTGCGTGGCCGCGTCCGCGGCCAGCCAGGCCGCCCCGATGATCCCGGCCCGGTTCTTCAGCGCGGCGGGGACGATCGGCGTCTTGAGGTCGAGCCGGGGCAGGAACTTCTCGGCGTCCTTGGAGATCCCGCCGCCGACCACGAAGAGGTCCGGCCAGAACAGCGCCTCGACCCGCTCGTAGTAGCGCTGCAGCCGCACCACGTACTCGGAGTAGCTGAGCCCGAGGTTGGTCTTGATCGAGGCAGCGGCCTGGGTCTCGGCGTCGTGGCCGTCGATCTCGAGGTGCCCGAGCTCGCTGTTCGGCACCAGGACGCCGCGGTAGATCAGGGCGCTCCCGATCCCGGTGCCGAGGGTGGTGACGAGCACGAACCCGGGGTGGCCCTTGGCGGCGCCGTACTTGACCTCGGCGATCCCTGCGGCGTCGGCGTCGTTGACGAGGTGGACGCGGCGGCCGAGCCGGTCGGAGAAGATCTTCTCGGCCGTGGCGTCGATCCACGACTTGTCGATGTTCGCCGCCGACCGGGTGACACCGTGGGTGACGACGGCGGGGATGGTCACGCCGATCGGTCCGTCGCCGATCTTGTCCGCGAACGCGTCGGCGATCTCGGCGACCACATCGGCGACGGCCTGCGGGGTGGACGGGGTGGGCGTCGGGATCCGCAGCCGGTCAGCCGCGAAGTCACCCTTCTCCAGGTCGACCGGCGCGCCCTTGATGCCGGAACCCCCGATGTCGATGCCGAGAACGGCTGCGTTGCTCATGGCGACAACCCTAGCCATCCTGCGCCCGACGGCGTACCGATGAACGCCAGCTGACGGTACGGTTTCGCCCGCGCGAACCGGTGCGACTCTGGCTAGAGTCGCCGTCGTGACGACATGGCTGGTGACCGGCGGGGCGGGCTACATCGGGGCGCACGTGGTGCGGGCGCTGACGACGGCGGGGATGCGGCCGGTGGTGGTCGACAACCTGTCCTCGGGCAGGGCTGGGTTCGTCCCCGACGGGGTCGACCTGGTCGAGGGCGACATCCTCGACACCGAGCTGCTCACCCGCACCCTCGCCGACAACCGCTGCAGCGGCGTCGTCCATGTGGCCGGCTTCAAGTACGCCGGCGTGTCCGTCGAGCGTCCGCTGCACACCTATGCCCAGAACGTCACCGGGACGGCGAGTGTGCTGGCGGCGATGGAGGCCGCCGGGACGCCCGGCATGGTGTTCTCGTCCTCTGCGGCGGTCTACGGCACCCCGGACGGCGAGCTTGTGACGGAGGACTCCCCGAAGCGGCCCGAGTCGCCCTATGGCGAGTCGAAGCTGATCGGGGAGTGGTTGATCGACGACGTGGCCCGCTCGCGCCCGGGATTCCGCGGAGCGAGCCTCCGCTACTTCAACGTGGTCGGCTCGGCGACCGACGAGGTGTACGACGCCAGCCCTCACAACCTGTTCCCGCTGGTGATCGAGGCGCTGCTCGAGGGCCGCACGCCGAGGATCAACGGCGACGACTATCCGACACCGGACGGCACCTGCGTGCGCGACTACGTCCACGTCGGCGACCTGGCGGTCTCCCACGTCGCTGCCGCGCGGGCGCTGGACGCCGGGCGTCCGCTGCTGCCGGCGTACAACCTCGGCAGCGGGGAGGGGCTGTCCGTGCGTCAGATCATGGACGCGATGCGGCGGGTCACCGGGATCGACTTCGATCCGGCGATCGCGCCGCGCCGCGCGGGCGACCCGGCCCGGATCGTGGCTACCGGCGAGGCGGCCGCCCGCGACCTGGACTGGCGAATGCGCTACTCGGTGGACGAGATGGTGGCGTCGGCCTGGTCGGCCAGGCGGTCGGCGGTCCCGGCCGCCTGATCCCGGGGCGGCTCGACAGCCGGCGCAGGGACAGGCTCGGACACGTCGTGGTCGGGCAGGTGGTGGAAGTGGGCGTGCAACTCGGCCAGCCGCTCCCCGACGGTGGCGGCGTCCGTCCCCTCGGCGTGGATGGAAAGGTGGGTGCCCGCGGTGTGGACCTCAAGGTCGGCCAGTCCCAGACGGCGTGACAGCGGCCCCTGGGCGACCCGCGCGGACTGGGCGCGGGAGTGCGGGACGAGTTGCCAGCGGCGCACCAGCCAGCCGTGCTGGGCGACGAACAGCCGGGCGTCGAAGCCCCACCGCAGGAACGGCGCCGAGAGAGGATGCAGCCAGCGCGCCGACCGCGGCGCGGGGGTGAGTTCCACCTGGCGGTAGTCGGTCGTCGGCCACAGGGCGGCGATCGCGGTGGTGACCTGGTCGGCGGTGCCGGCGGGCAGCATGATCGTGCTCACGCTCTTCGCGTCCTCCTCGCCCCCGACCGCACCCCAGCCGATCACCTCGAGGTCGATCCGGAAGAGGCCGAGGCGGCGCCACAGCAGCGACTGGCTGATCTGGACGGCCTGGATCCGGCGCGGCGGCAGCGACTGGCTGGTGAGGCTGGTGAGGCCGCGGGCGATGCGGAGCCCGGCCGCCCGGCGGGAGAGCGTGTAGTTGAACTGGCCGGTGACCCGTTGGGCGACGAAGCCGATCAGCGCGCTGCCGACCGGCAGCAGCAGGCCGAGGGCGGCCCAGCCGAGGTCGAGCGCGAGGGTGATGCCGATCGCTACCGCGCCGCTGAGCAGGATCCCGAAGAACTCGTGCGAGGTCAGGGCGGCGAGCACGAGGGTCCCCGGCTCGACCCGGACGAGCACCTGGTCCTGCTCGGTGAGGTCGGCGAGCACCGAGCCGGCGGTGAGTTCGTGGTGGGTCGCCTCGGCGTCGCGGTGGCCGCGGGCGCGGGCCAGCAGGTAGTCGCGCAGCTCGTAGGCCCTGGCCAGGCTCAGGTAGCGCAGCTGGGTGGTCTCTCCGCCGCCGATGTCGATCCGGATCTCGGCGAGCCGGAACAGCCGGGCGGCGAACGGCTGGACGACATCGATGGCCTGGACCCGCTCGAAGGCGATCCGCTTGGAGGACCGGAAGATCGCGCCGGCGTCGATCCTGAGCTCGTCGGCGTCCACCACGAACCGGGTGAACCGCCATGACATGAAGCCTGCGATGACCGCGATCAGCGCGATCGCACCGATCCCGGCGAGGATCAACTGCAGGGGCGGCAACCGGCCCGGCTCGCTGCCGTCCGGGACGAACTCACGTCCGAAGCCGATGACGATCGCCAGCAGCACCACCCAGCCCCGCACCAGTGGGGTCAGCGGATGGGCGCGTTCGGTCCGCTTCGGCGTGGGGGCGACGGCCGGGGGCTCGGACGGTGGCTCGGACGGCGGGAGTTCCCGCTCGGTGTCGCTCACAGCGGCAGCGCCTGCTGTTCCCCGGCTTCGATCAGCCGGTCGCGCAGCCTGGTGGCGTCGGTCGCGGTGAGGCCGGGGATGGTGGCACGAGTCTCGACGCTGGCGGTCACCAGGCTGACCTTGGCGATCCCCCAGAGCCGCTCGACCGGGCCGGAGTGGACCTGCACCGACTGCATCCGGGAGTAGGGGATGACGGCGAGCTTGCGGTTCCACAGCCCGGTGGAGATCACCAGGTCGTGCTCGCGCTCGGCGAAGCCGAAGGCGCGCGTCCAGCGCCACGCCCTGAGGGTGATGTAGACCAGCCACACCAGGCCGAGTCCACCGATCAGGACGGGAACCCACCACTCGAGGAAGATCCAGGCTGCGGCGACCGCCGCGGCCAGCCAGACCAGGTTGCCGATCGCGGTGTCCAGCGCCCGCGCAGGCGCCGCCCTGGGGGCGAGCCGCTGCCAGGCGCCGGCCGGTGGCGCGAAGAGATCGTCCATGTCTTCACCCTACGGGGAGACGGGCCGGCCGAGGTCGGCGACCGCAGGCTCAGGAGCGTCCGCGGCGCTTCGCCTTCGGGTTGCGGATCTCGACGCCGCCGAACATCGCGACACCCCTGACGACGACGGTCGGCGCCCCGGGCTGCGGCTGGGAGACCTTGACGTCCACGCCGCCGAAGATGCCGGAGACCTGGTTGCGGACCTCGACGCCGTCGGGGACCCGCAACTCGACGCCGCCGAACATGCAGAACACGTTCATGGTGACGGTCTTGGCCTCGAAGACCGCTTCGGTGGTGTCGAGTTCGGCGCCGCCGAAGACGGTGGCGATCGAGGTGTTCTTGCGGACCCGCCAGTGGCCTGCCCGGGAGGCGCCGGAGAAGATCGCGACGATCTGCTCGGCCTCCTCGGTGCCGCCGGCGGGATCGACTCTGGCGGTGGTCGGGACGACGAGCGGCGCGGGACGGACCTGCGGACCGTCCACGGTGACCAGGTCGCGGGTGAGCGGCACAAGGTCGTCGAAGGTCTCGGCGGTGCGGGCGATGCCGACCCTGCGGTCACGCTCGGTGGCGGGGAGCAGGCCCTCGTTGGTCGCCTCGTTGAGCAGCAGCACGACGTGCTCGCGGTCGAGGTCGGTGGCAGCGAGGTCGCCGCCGACCGCAGGGCCGACGTCCGTGGGCTCGGAGGGTGAAGAAGTCATGCCGCAGACGCTACGCGGCGGCCGTGCGATCGGCCACCGGCGGCCGGGTGGTCTCGGGAACGTTCCGGGTGAACCCCTACCGAGGGTGCTGCGGGGCCGGGGTGGTCGCACGGAGGCCGCGGGTGTGCAAGTCCCGCCCGACTGTGGCTAAACTGCTTGGGCGACCCGGACGGGTCTGCGCGGATGTAGTTCAATGGCAGAACATCAGCTTCCCAAGCTGACAGTGCGGGTTCGATTCCCGTCATCCGCTCCAGTGAAGTCCTTGTCAGAGGCACTTTCGAGAATCGAACGCGGACCAGCCGACCATGTTGCGTATTCGTGTTGCCTGGGGTCACATCCGACGTAACATGCCCGCGGCCACTCCACTCGATGGGTGCGTCCAAATGCACCTTGACTAGGATCGATGCCGTCCGGGATGGCGCTTCCGGAACGTCAGCCTGCAGCGCTGAACGTGCCGAGCACTGGCGCGTGTCAAGAAGCCGTGCCAACTGCTCCGAGGGTCGCGTCCCGGGTCTCCTCAACCGTTTGGGGAACGACGGGATCTGCCGAGTCAGGATGTTGGCTGAGCTTGACGAAGCCCAACGTCCGCAACTGCCGATGAGCGACTCGTTAAGTTGCGAACACAGTCCGATCGTCCCGGTGAACTGGGGTTCGGTTGTCCGGCCGGCCCATCCCTGGTCGTCCTAGGGACGCCCGGTCGCCCAGCGCCGCCAGACAGTTGGGCGAGAGCGCAGAACCTGTGAACTTGGCGTTGGTTGGCAGACCACCCACTGACGGCCTGCACTTCGGGCAGTATTCGAGCGTGAAGCGCGAGAAGTTGCTCTACCCCGTGCTGGTAACTGTCATTGGCGGCGTCGTCGCGGTGTTCGTCATACAGCCACTCGGCGATGCCTATCGCCCGACAGCGGACCAGATTCTCGACCTTCTCGGCGCGGCATGGGACTGGACTGCTGGCCCGGGGGCGTGGGTTGTGTCCGCGGTGGCAGTCTGTTGCGCCATCCTGTTCGCCGCGTGGCGCAACATGCGACGGAGTAGGTGGGTCGGACTCGCGCTATGCGTCAGCGCCGGCATCGCGGGCGGGGTGGTGTTCCGCACGTTGAATGCCAGCGGCTATCCAGCAGACCAGAACGCATTGCTGGATCCAGCCGGCTGGATTGTGCTCGGGGGTCCTCTGCTGTGGCTCACGCTGGCCGTGTTCCTTCCGTATGTGTATAGATCAGCCGATGAGCTCCTCGCGAAGGAACTGACCGACCGAGACTGGCGGTGGATTCTGCGTGAGCGCGAGGGAATCGTCGACCAGCGGGGCGCACGGCAGCCGAAGCGGCATTGGTGCAACGTCGCAAGACATCGCCCAATGATCGGTTACGAGACCTGTACGCATGAGGCGCGGGCAGCCCGAAGCCGATCTAGGCGGGCTCGTTGGCGGATGGAGGGCGCGCTTCCTCAGGAACTCAAGCACCCGGGGAGTCCTGGCTACGACAGCGAGGTGAAGCCATCAATGCTTGAGCCAGTTCTTGGCGCCGCGGAACTGGCCGAGTTGGAGCGTGCGAGACAACGGCAGGCCATTGCTCGTTCCATGCGCCGCGTCATTCTGGCTCCGGCATCTGGGCCAACTCCTGGCGCCGTCGAAGATGAGGCGCCGTAGCCCGATTCGCGCCTCAAGCGTGCTGCCAGTCTGGTCGACGTGACCGCGCGGCGTCAGCACCCCTCGACTCGATCGCTTGCTGATCCTCAGCCATAGATCCACACCGCGACAGCGGGAACGATCGACACCTGATTTCGCCACACGAGCCGGGCGAGCACCAGGATCCCTGCCTCTCCGCGGCCACGCTTTCGGTGCTTGCCGGGGGATCAGCGACCGCGTTGAGCAGCGCTGGCAGGAGCTCCTTTGATGCACTCATAGCGAGAGCGCGTTCGAACACGCATTCGGCTAGCGCGCCGTGGTGCACGCCCTCGGCAGGTTATGTCCCGGCATCCCGTGACACCCAGCGGATGGTCTTGAACAGTGCGCGGCCATGCTCGCTCCCCCGACTAGGGACGCGAGTGCTCTTCCCGTGCGTTCCAGATGTGGCAGTCGAAAGCTCGGGCAGGGCTCTCAGTTCACGGCGAAAATGTCCACGCACTACGCTCCGAGCATGCCTGTGACGGTGTATCTGGACGAGAGCGGGACTCATGCGAGCTCCAGAAGGATGATGGTCGGCGCCGTCGTCACCCTCGACGCCGATGATCTTGAGCTTGCGGTCAAACAGCGGAGAGAAGCGGTTGCCGCCGACTCATCGCTGTGGCCGGACCCTTCCAAGCGCCCCGTATTCCGGGACGATGGATTCCACCATCACGACGACGACGAGACGATCCGCGATCGCTTCATCGAGACGATGCAGACCCTCGGTTTCCGCGCGCACGTTTGCTACACCCATCGAGCATTGCCGGGCATCGGTGACACCGAACTGCTGCTAGTCATGTATCACGCGCTCGTGCGCAACCTCCTTCGCCGCTACGCCGGCGAGACTGTCGACTTCGTCTTTGAGACGAAGTCGGAGATGGACCCGCTCTACGGCGGGTTAGTGATGCACGCGCTGGAGAGCTTGGACTTGACCAGAGCTCCCCGAGCGACTGCCACGGCGAGAATCGGTGACAAGCCGCTGGGTGGGCTGTCTGTCGTTGACTACGTTCTCGCGCTCACAGAGGCCCATCTCCAGAGAGAAGAGGGCGGCGACGTGAATGCCTTCCGCCTTGCCCGCTTCGCGCGTATCGGGCCGCAAATCGCGCACCTGATCGACTTCGACAACGCCGTTCACAAGCGTCGGCTTGCTAGGATCCTGTGAGCCCGGTCGGGGCTGCATATGGGGGGAGCGAGTCGTCTCCCGGGCGTCAGTCGTCCTAATCTAGTCTCATAATGAGCACCCCGGCCGGGCCCTTTGACTACATCCTGAGCGAGCAGCACCTAGCAAGGGCACTCGGTGTGCCCGTCGCTCTCTTCGAGTACGTCGGCAACCTGGCGGCGATGGGCAAGGCCTACGAATACCGAAGGAAGTCCATCCACGGCAAGATCCGCGAGCTTGGCGTGCCCGTGGATCCGGTCATGTCACTCCAACGCCGGATCACCGACTTCTTGTGGCCACTCTCGCTCGAGCTCCACCCCGCCTGCCACGGGTACACACCCGGGCGATCTGCGACCACCAACGCGGCTCCGCACTGCGGTGCTCGGTGGGTGCAGCGGCTCGATATCAAGGACTTCTTTCCATGCACTACGCCGAACATCGTCACCCAGGCGCTGGTGGAGCGAGGCGCACGCCAAACCGTCGCCGAGCTCCTAACCAGGCTCACCACGGATCGGGAAAGCCTCCCGCTGGGAGCACCATGTAGTCCGCTGTTATCGAACCTCATTCTCACTCCTGTCGACAACCGCGTGGCCGACCAAGCGGCCTCCATGGGGGTGTCGTACACGCGCTACGCGGATGACCTGACCTTCTCAGCCGACGCCGAGTTCGACATGACGGGTGTGGTTCAGTCCGCGCTGCAGCCCCTCGGCTACACACTCAACCTCGAAAAGTCTCGCCTACGCCGTCGTGGACAGAGCATCGCGGTCACGGGGCTCAGGGTCGCCGAGATGGACCACCCCAGGCTGCCCAAGCGGTTCAAACGAGAGCTCCGCCAAGAGTTCTACTTCATCGAGAAGTTCGGATTCGCGGACCACTGCAACACACGCTACTTCTGGCACTGGATCGACGAGGAAGATGACGAGAAGCAACTCGACCACTCGACAAGGCACCTACAGGGCAAGGTCAGATACGCGCTCGGCGTCGAGCCAGACTGGATGCGGGCCCTCCTCGACGCCCACCCGGTTGCGGCTAGCGAGCTGACTCCCCCGAAGGGGCATCAGGCGGACCAGCGTCTACGGGCGCTGACGGCCCTTGCCGCGGAGATCGTCGGCTGGCGTCACGTTTCGCTCTCGCGAGAATCGACTCGCCTCGGCTGAGAGCCGGCCGTGCTTCCGCCTGGAAGCGGCGTGCGTGTTGCGGCCTCACACCGCTAACCACCGGCAGCCCGAGCCCCCGCCACGTCGGCCGGCGGGAGGCGTCAACCCGCGCTGGTCCTGGTCACACGAACCATCCGACTTTGCCGCGAACCGATAGGTGGCCCCTCTGGGAGTGCCATGGCGACGTCACGGGGTGGACTGACCGCCAGGGCTGGGCGCGACCGAGGGTGCGTCGAAGGTCTCAATCGGCGCTGGTTCGGTCGCGACGTGGGTCGAGTTGACGTCCGGTTCCGGGGCGATCGAGGGGACACCAGGGGGTGGGTTGAAGACCAGCAGGCGGCAGGTGTGGTTGTAGGCGGCGCGGCCCGGGTCGTAGCCGAAGCAGGCCAGTGCTGTGTCGGCACCGCCGACGAGAGTGGGTGCCCGGTCGGAGATCGGGAGTGCCGCGAGGTCGTCCCACAGGATTTGGGTAGCGGGGTTGTACGGGTGGCCGTCCAAGGCGATCGTCTCGCCGATGACGATGGGCCAGACGCCGGTGTCGCCGGTGAGCGGGCCGGGTGTGGCGGGCATCGCGACGCTGGACCAGGCCCGGGTTGCCGGATCCAGGAACCAGGCGGTGTCGGGGTCGCGCGGCCAGGCGGCGTAGCCACCGACGGCGACCGGGGCGGGTCGCTGTCCGGTGCTGATGTCGGGCAGCGCTGTGACCTTGTGGGTAGCTAGGTCGACCAGGGCTGTCCCCAGCGTGTTCTCGTCAACCAGCCACGAGATCACCAGTCGGCCGCCCACCACGGTTGCGCCGTTGACCGAGTTCGGGATGGCCAGGTCGAAGCTCTGGTCGGTGAGCGAACCGGTTGCAGGGTCGAGCGTGATGTAGTCGCTGGCGGCAGCGGAGCGGCAGGGCTCGTCCGGTCCGGTGCACTGGCCCCAGGGGAACAGGATCAACCGGTTGTCGAAGCTACCGGCAAGCGTGCTGGTGCGGTACCCGGGTGCAGTGGGCAGGGTGGTCCAGGTGTCGCTGTCCGGGTGGTAGGCGAGCAACGTGTCGCCGAGCGCCTGGATGTACACGGTGTCGCCGACCACGGCCGCCTGTGGGTACGGGTTGGACGCTCCTCCGGTCTGGGCGAGCCCGGTGGGGGCGTCGCTGATGGTGGTCCACGTGTTGTCGGCCGGGTCGTACAGGGCGCCGTCGGCGAGGGCTGTGCCGTCGGCGCACGTGGCGCCCGGATCGCACGGGGCGTCGGTGAGGCCGCCGACGATCAGATACCGGCCGTCGACCCAAGCGGGGACGGCGTCTCGGCGTCCCTCCAGCGGCGGCGTTGCGGTCTGGAGCCACTGGCCGGCCGCCGCAGGGACCGTCTCACTG
>JAVHXR010000020.1 GCA_031119515.1 Propionicimonas sp. | reverse complement strand
GCCAGCTGGGACGGACGGATCCTGGTGCCGTTCTCGCCGGAGGCGGAACTCTCCGGCGTCGGCCGGCACCTCGCCCCCGACCGGTTGCTCTGGTACCGGCGGCGGTTGCGGCTTCCGGAGGGGGCGGACGCGGGCCGCCCGCTGCTGCACTTCGGTGCGGTCGACCAGCACTGCGCGGTGTTCCTCGACGGCCGGCCGGTCGCCACCCACGAGGGCGGCTACCTGCCGTTCACGGTCGACCTCACCGGCCGCCTGGGCGACGGCGAGGGCGAACTCGCTGTTGTCGTCCGGGACCTGTCGGACACCTCCTACCACGCCCGTGGCAAGCAGAGGCTGCGCCCGGGCGGGATCTGGTACACCGCCCAGTCCGGGATCTGGCAGACGGTGTGGCTCGAGGTGGTGCCGGAGCAGCGGGTGGAGTCGCTGCGGCTCGTGCCGGACCTGGCCGCCGGCGAGCTCGAGGTCGGGGTGCGTGGCCCGGTGCCGGGCGTGGCCCGGGTGGAGATCAGGGCCGGGGATGAGGTCGTCGCACAGACGGGCGTGGCGCTCGGCGGCTCCGCCCGGCTGGCGATCCCCGACGCGCGGCCGTGGAGCCCGCAGGACCCGTTCCTCTACTCGGTCACCGTCCGGCTCGGCGAGGACGCCGTCGCCAGCTACGCCGGCCTGCGGTCGGTGGCGGTCGCGCCCGACCGGTCCGGGATCCCGCGGATCCACCTCAACGGCCGGCCGGTCTACCAGCCCGGGCTGCTCGACCAGGGCTACTGGCCCGACGGGCTCTACACCCCGCCGTCGGACGACGCGCTGGTGCACGACATCGCCACCATGAGGAGCCTCGGCTACACGATGCTGCGCCAGCACATCAAGGTCGCCCCGCTGCGCTGGTACCACCACTGCGACCGGCTCGGGATGCTGGTCTGGCAGGACTTCGTCAACGGCGGACGCAGCTACCGGCCGCTCGTGGTCACGGCGCCTGTGCTCACGCCACTGCGGTTGCGCGACAGCCGGTACGCCGCCTTCGGACGGCAGGACGCCGCGGGCCGAGCGGAGTTCCGCCGCGAGGCGCGCGAGACCGTCGACCTGCTGGCCAACAGCCCGGCGGTGGTCGCGTGGGTGCCGTTCAACGAGGGCTGGGGACAGTTCGACGCCGCCGAGGTGGCCGCGGAGGTGGCGCGGCAGGACCCGTCCCGGATCGTCGACCACGCCTCCGGCTGGCACGACCAGGGTGCCGGCGACCTGGACAGCCGTCACGTCTACTTCCGTCCGGTGCGGCTGCGGCGGGCCGTGGGCTCGCGGGCGGTGGCGGTCTCGGAGTACGGCGGTTACAGCCTGGCGGGCGCCGACCCGGGCGGACGCAAGGAGTTCGGCTACCGGCGGTTCGCCGACCCGGACGCGTTCCTGCGAGCGTTCGAGCGGCTGCACCTGGCCGAGATCCTGCCGGCGGTCCGGCGCGGCCTGGCCGCCTCCGTCTACACCCAGGTCAGCGACGTCGAGGGCGAGGTCAACGGCCTGCTGACCGCCGACCGGGAGCGGCTGAAGGTTCCCGTCGAGCGGGTGCGCGCGCTGAACGAGCAGTTGGTCCGGGCGGGCTCGCCGGGGGAGTTCCCGCTGCCCGAGCGGGAGCTCACCGGGCCGGTGGCGCTGTGCCGCCCCGACGGTCGGCTCAACCCTGGGGCGATCGGGTGGACCCGGCAGCCGCTCCACGACACCGACGGGATCGGGCGGGGCAGGTTCGAGTGGGGACGCAACAAGCGGTGGGAGTACTGGAACGTCATCACCCCCACCCACGTCCTCGCCCTGACCGTCTCCGACCTCGACTACGCCGGGGTGCACGAGGTGTGGGTGTTCGACCGGGCCACCGGGGAGTCGATCGGGGCGAACGCGATCAGCCCGCTGGCCGTGAACACGACGCTGCCCGGGACGCTGGGCCGGGGTCCCGTCCGGGCCAGGGCCGGCGGCCTGACGATCGCGCTCGACGAGGTCGACGGCGGAACCCGGCTGCGGGCCGAGACCGCCCGGGTGCGGTTCGACGTGCTCGCCGCCCGCCCGCCGGGGCACCAGGCGATGGGCGTGGTGGTGCCGTGGGACGAGCGGCGGTTCCAGTACACCGTCAAGGACGTGGCCCGCCCGGCCGGCGGCGAGCTGTGGGTGGACGGCGTCCGCCACCCGGTCCCGGAGGGGAGCTCCTGGGCCGTGCTGGACCACGGTCGCGGCCGCTGGCCCTACCAGCTGCGCTGGAACTGGGGTGCCGCGTCTGGGGTGAGCGACGGCCGGGTGGTCGGCGTCCAGGTCGGCGCGAGGTGGACCGACGGCACCGGCTCGACCGAGAACGCGCTGGTCGTCGACGGCGTGGTGCACAAGATCGGCGAAGACCTGGCCTGGGACTACGACCCCTCCGACTGGCTGCGGCCGTGGCGGATCCACGGCCGGCGGGCCGACCTGGTGTTCACGCCGTTCCACAACAAGGCGTCGGTCACCAACCTCGGGGTGCTGGCGAGCCGGGGCAACCAGTGCTTCGGCCACTACGACGGCTGGATGGCCGACGATGCCGGCGCCCGGGTGCGGATCGTCCACCTCGCCGGGTGGGCCGAGGACGTCTTCAACCGCTGGTGACGCGGCCGCCGCGACGTCCATTAGGCAAGGGTGCGCATGGAGCCGCGGCGGGTGTGGGCGCTTACTAGAACGAGGGCCCGGGAGGGCACCTCCGAGGGCCGGCCGCCCCGAGCAGATGGGAGACCCCGATGGCGACACCAGCGACGATCAGGACCACGGCGGGTCGTGGCCGCCTCTACGACAGCATCCTCGACACCGTCGGGGACACCCCGGTGGTCCGGATCAACAACATCGGCGTGGACGGCGTCACGCTGTATGTGAAGGCGGAGTACTTCAACCCGCTGGCTTCGGTGAAGGACCGGCTCGCGATCAACGTGATCGAGGACGCCGAGCGCCGCGGCACTCTGCTGCCTGGCCAGACGGTGGTGGAGGCGACCAGCGGCAACACCGGGATCGGGCTGGCGATGGTGTGCGCCCAGAAGGGCTACCCGCTGGTGGTCACGATGGCCGACAGCTTCTCGATCGAGCGCCGCCGGCTGATGCGGATGCTGGGGGCGAGGGTCGTCCTCACCCCTCGCGCCGAGAAGGGATTCGGCATGTACCGCAAGGCGGTCGAACTGGCCGAGGCGAACGGGTGGTTCCTCGCCCACCAGTTCGAGACCGCCGCCAACGCCGACATCCACGAGTCGACCACCGGCCGGGAGATCGTCAACGACTTCGCCGGCTCGCGGCTGGACTGGTTCGTCACCGGCTACGGCACCGGAGGGACGGTCAGCGGCGTCGGCCGGGTGCTGCGACGGGAGCGTCCGGAGGTGAAGATCGTGCTCTCCGAGCCGGGCAACGCCCAGCTGGTCGGCAGCGGCACCCCCCAGGAGCGCGGCGAGGACGGGTCGCCGGCCGCCAGCCACCCGGCTTTCGAGCCGCACCCGATCCAGGGCTGGACGCCGGACTTCATCCCGCTCGTGCTGCAGGAGGCGATCGACCAGCGCTACTACGACGAGATCGTCCCGATGCCCGGTCCCGAGGCCATGAAGTGGGCCCGCGAGCTCGCCGCCAGGGAGGGGATCTTCACCGGAGTCTCGGGCGGCGCCACGTTCGCTGTCGCCCGCCAGGTGGCGGCGAGGGCCGAACCCGGCTCGGTGATCCTGGCGATGCTGCCGGACACGGGGGAGCGCTACCTCTCGACACCGCTGTTCGAGGAGATCCCGGCGGACATGAGCGCCGAGGAGCTCGAGATCTCGCGGTCGACCCCCGGGTACCAGCTGCCGGAGTGAGTGGCCCGGGTCGGGCCAGGCGCCGGCGGCGCGGGGTGTGCGCTGCCAGGGCGCGGGTGTGCGCTCCGGTGAGATCGCGCGGCGACCCCGGCGCGGCCGGTCTCGCCGTGCGCAATGAGGGTCGCGCCAGCGGACTCCCGCGCGCGGTGGATCGGTCGCCGGCCCGCGCCGACCGCGTATTTCAGATGAGGTTCTTTCGTGCGACGAGGACGAGTGCTTCGACCATTGTGCCGACACCGAGATACTGGCAGCAGGCCTTAACCCGGCGACGGACCGTGCGAGGAGAAATCTCCAGCTTTCTCGCAACCCGCTCGACAGTGAACCCTTTTCCAAGGAGCCGGAGGATCTCCAGGGTTTCCCGATCGAGTGGGGCCGCTCGGGACGGCCGTTCTGGGTTGGGGGTGCCGGCATGCGGTACGTGATTCACGGTGAACTCCGGTGTTGACCTGTGCGTGCGAACGAAATCCCGCCACACGTCGGGGCCGCTTCGGGGGTCCGGACGCGTGGAATGTGGGATTGTATTGGAGCGCTCCAATTGAATCGTTGCAACGAAAGTAACCCCGGCGGGCCACGCTGTCAAGACCGCGGCCATGCAGCCGCGGGGAAACACTCGTGGAGTGATCAGCGGCACCTGTCAGCCGGTGCCGGGCGGGCTCAGCCGGCGGTGCTCTGGCGGATCCGGAGTTGGGGGGCGAGCCGGATCTGGCGGTGGGTGTGCGGCTGGCCCGAGAGTTCCTCCCGGAGGAGGTCGGCGCCGGCCCTGCCGACCTCGTGACCGGGTTGGGCGATCGTGGTGATCGGCACGATGCTCTCGCGCGCCGCGGCGTTGTCGTCGTAGCCGATGATCGCGATCTCCTCGGGGATGCGCACCTTGTCGTGGAGTACCTGCACCAGGCCGAGGGCGAGCAGGTCGGAGGCGGCGGCGATCCCGTCCGGCCGGGCATCCGGTGGTCGCTGCAGGATGTCCAGTGCGGCGGTCCGCCCGTCGGGTGTCCGGACCGCGGGCACCGTGATCTCGGTCAGCCGGATCTGTCTGCCCGAGTCGGCCACCGCCCGCCGGACGCCCTGCCGGCGCTCGCGGATCGGGTCCAGCCGGTCGGATCCTCCGATGTAGGCGATGTGGCGGCATCCGGTCTCGATCAGGTGTTGCGCGGCGAGGTAGCCACCGAGCTCGTTGTCCACCGAGACCGAGCACCGAAGGGCCGGGTCGAGCGCGACGTTGAGTGCCACCAGGGGCCGGGAGGACTGCACGGTGCCGGCGATCGCCTGGCTGGCGGTGTGGGGCGCGAGTAGCGTCCCCGCGAGGCGGGCTTCCTCGAACAGGTCCAGGTAGGTGCGCTGGCGAGCCTCGTCGCGTTGGCTGTTGGCGATCAGGATGGTGAGGCCGTGCTGCATCGCGCCGTCCTCGGCGCCCTGGGCGATGTCGACGAAGTAGGAGTTCTCGAGGTCGGTGAGCACCAGCCCGATGGTGGTGCTGCGGCCGCCGGCCAGGCTCCTGGCGTGGTCGTTGCGGGCGAAGCCGAGTTCGCCGATCGCCTGCCGGACGGCAGCGAGGGTGGTGGCCGCCACCCGGTCCGGGTGGTTGAGGGCATTGGAGACGGTGCCCCGTGACACCCCCGCCCTGCGGGCGACGTCGTCCATCGTCACGCTCTGGCGAGCGACGTCGGACATCCTGACCTCCCCTGGGACGGGACAGTCTACCGTCCCGGGCGTTCCGGGGCACCGTCGACACCACGTCCACCGGACGTGCGCCCAAAGTGCCGATCACGACCATCGCCCGTTGTGAGAGGCGGGTTCGCAGGCGCGCCCCGAGCGGGGGCTGGCAACCGCAGGGCCCGGTGCGGGAGCTCCGCACCGGGGCCGGGAGGCGCCCCGTCCGGACTGCCACGAACGGCCCTGGCGCTGAGGTGGGGTCGATGGCCCGGTGGCCACTTGTGGCCATTCGCGAGCCTCGCGGGAGGCTCCCGGTCTAGTGTCGTCGCGTTCGAGTTGGATCGTTTCAAGGGAGAGGCGAGCCGTGGCTGGCGCGACGATGGCCCTTGCGGCAACCCCGGGCAGGGCACGCGTTCGGCTTGCCCGCCGGCCCGGGGGAGTCGCTCCGCCAGGGTGTGGCCGGCGGTGCCGGCCGGGCGCCGCGGAGCAGGTCACGTCCGGCCGGTTCCGCGGTGCTCCCGATCCCCGGGGAGCGCGATCCACCCCCGCCGGGCTGCGCCCGGCCCAGCACAGAAGGAGGGAATCCACGGCCATCCCAATGACGCCCTGACAGCTCAATGCGAGACCTTGCGCAGTAATTAGCGTGCCGCGAACAGGCACTCAATGAATGTGTGTGAAAGCTCGTGCATCCCGGTGTGAGGGGTGCCGGCAAAACAAGGAGACAATGTGGAGACAAAAAGAGGGCCGCGCCTGATACTGGCGTCCGGCCTGACACTGGCGCTGATGGCGACGGGCGCGTTTGTGCCGCAGTCGGCAGTGGCGGCCCAGCCGGGGGCAGTCGCGGCACAAGTGGCTGTGCAGGGGTTGGAGGTAAACCACCTGGACAGCCCATTGGGGATCGACGATGCCAAGCCGATCTTCTGCTGGGGAATGGAATCGAACGTCGTTGGTGCGAAGCAGAAGAGCTACCGCATCGAGGTCTCCAGGGACCGCGCGTTCAACAAGGTCGTCTGGGACAGCGGCACGGTCGAGTCCGACGAGTCGACCGACGTCAGCTACGGGGGCACCGGTGCGGCCGACAAGCTGAGGGCCGAGACCGACTACTGGTGGCGCGTGACGGTGGTCGACGATCGCGGAGTGAAGACGACCTCTGACGTCGACACCTTCTCGACGGGCCTGATGAGCAGCACGATCGGCGCCTGGGACGGGGCGCAGTGGATCGGCAGCGACGCCACCAAGCTGGATGCCAAGTCCGCGGCCATCTTCGACATCAACACGAAGTTCACCATCAACTCCGGTGACAACGCCTCGTTCATCTTCGGAGCGGACGACGCGCGGTTCACCAGCGACTTCCGCAACGTGTTCGGCGGACCGGGCGGGGAGAACTTCATCCGGTTCGAGCTGGACCTGTCCGGCGTCACCGCTGACGCCGGCAACACCGGCGGCGTCGTGAACCTCTACCGCAAGGGCTACCACGAGACGGACGACGTCGACGGCGACCCGAACACCCACCCGTACAAGTCGGTCCAGCTCGCCCAGAGCACCGCGGCTGCGGTCAGGAGCCTGTTCACCCCGGCCAACAAGAACCTCGAGCACACGCTGCGGATCCAGGGGAACACCAGCGCGATGACGTTCACCATCGACGGGGTCAACCTGACGGGCTTCACGGCGAGCACCATCACGGTGAGCGCGAACCGCCCCGCGGCGACCAACAACCTCAACGTGTCCCCGTACTCGACGATCAACGCGTCCGGTGTGCACACGTTCGCGACGGGCAACAACTACAACACGTTCCCGCACCTGAACTCGGTGGGCTTCTCGGTCAGGAACCCCGGTGACGACGTCACCGTCACCGACTACAAGATCGTGGACATCGGGCAGAGCGCCAAGCGGACGCTGTTCGACTCGACGACGGCCGCGAACTACAGCATCTTCACCGCGCTGCCGAACTCGGGCATGACGACGAGCGGCAACGCCATCCGGATCAACCCCGCGACGGCGGCGCAGGTTGGCCCGAAGTACGCCGACCCGAGCTACGGCGCGCAGACGCAGCTCCGCTCGGAGTTCCGGCTGAACCCGTCCAAGGAGGTCTCGAAGGCTCGCCTGTACGTGACCGCGCAGGGTGCCTACGAGATGTTCATCAACGGTGAGCGGGTCAGCGAGGACTACCTCAACCCGGGGATGTCCACCTACGCGAAGACCCTGGCCTACAACACCTACGACGTCACGAAGCTGCTCTCCAACGGAACCAATGCGGTCGGGGCGCTGCTCGGCCCCGGCTTCTGGACCGGCTACATGACCTACACGCCGACCAACTACAACATGTTCGGGGACAGCGAGGCCCTGCTGGCGAAGATGGTCGTCACCTACGACGACGGGACCACCCAGACCGTCCTCACTGACCCGTCCAGCTGGAAGGCGTTCAACGACGGGCCGAACCGCAGTGCCGACAACTTCCAGGGCGTCACCTACGACGCCGCCAAGGAAGCGAACATCACGAACTGGACGAAGACCAGCTACAAGCCGGCGTTGCTGGCCAAGTGGGTTGAGCCGGACGTGATCACGCCCAAGGCGGAGCTCAAGTTCGAGTTCATGGCGCGCCAGGACAAGCCGGTTCGCGAGGTGGAGCGACTCACCGCGAAGCGGGTGCTGTCGACCCACAGCAGCGACGGCCTGACCTGGACCTACGACATGGGCGTGAACATGGTCGGCGTGCCGAGCGTGACGATCCCGAAGGGGACGCTCCAGGCGGGCGACGAGGTCATCTTCCGGTTCGGGGAGGACATCTATCCGGGCAACAGCGACTCGCCGAACACCACCTGGCCCGGACCGGACCCGAGGGTGTACGAACCCAAGCCCTACTCGGACCTGTACGGGCCGAACGGGAGCTACCGTGCGGGCGTTGCCGGCCGGGTCCTGACCGACACCTACCGGGCCGCGATGGCGATGGACTTCTACCAGGCATCGGCCGCAGACGCGAGCCGGGACGTGGTCATCACGCCGAACTTCACCTTCAGGGGCTACCGGTACATCGAGATCACGATCCCCGGACGGACCACCGCGTTGCCGCTGGCGAACGTCGAGGGCATCGTCCTCTCGTCGATCTCACTGCCCGAGGGCACCTACCAGGCGACGACCAGCGACGACAACTACACCGGAACGCTCGCCACGCAGTTCTTCAAGAACGTCCAGCGCAGCCAGCTCGGCAACTTCTTCTCGTTGCCGACCGACTGCCCGCAGCGCAACGAGCGGATGGGCTGGACCGGAGACCTGCAGGCCTACGCCCAGGCCGCGACCTACAACTCCACCGACACCCAGGCCTTCCTGCGCCAGTGGATGGTCGCACTACGGGACGCCCAGGGCGTCAACGGCGGCATCGGCGACACCGTGCCGATCATCAGCCTGACCGGCGACCGCGGGACCAACTACCCGCAGTCACCCACCTGGGAGGGCGCGGTCGCGCAGGCGCCGTGGCAGCTCTACCAGCAGTACGGCGACACCCAGATCATCCGGGAGAACTTCGCGACCATCAAGAAGTGGCTGGAGAACTACCACTCCGGCGTGCTGAGCGTCGACTACCCCGGACTGACCAGCCGTACCTCGGGCAACGCCGACCACATCAGCATGGACGCCAAC
The DNA here is from genome assembly GCA_031119515.1 of Propionicimonas sp. Classification (GTDB taxonomy): domain Bacteria; phylum Actinomycetota; class Actinomycetes; order Propionibacteriales; family Propionibacteriaceae; genus Propionicimonas. The sequence continues at coordinate 6,469 of JAVHXR010000020.1, read as the reverse complement.
ACCCAGGCCCACATGGTCGGACAGGCCATGTACCTGAACTGGGTGCGGGTCTCCGCCCAGATGGCGGAGGTGATCGGCGAGGACGAGTACGCGGAGACGCTGCGGGCACGGTTCGACCAGGGCAAGGACAGCTTCAACAAGCTGTACGTCGACCCGCAGACCGGCTTCACGCTCAACGCAACCCCGGGCGCCACCCTGGTCTCGGGCAGGACCCTGCAGGATTCGCAGGCGTCCTACGCGACCCCGCTCAACCTCGACCTGTTCAGCGACGAGCTGACGGTCCAGGCCGGTGACAACGCCGGGCTGACCTACAAGGAGTTCGCCACCAAGCGGCTGGCCGAGCTGATCGCCGATCCGAGCAAGAGCAACAACGGCAACGGGCCGCTGGCCGGCACCGGGCTGTTCTCGGGTGGGCAGGCGAGCAACAAGCCGTACACCATCACCACCGGGTTCAACGGCACGCCGAACATCCTGCCGGCGCTGACCAAGAACGGTCAGGCCGAGACCGCCTACAAGCTGTTCAGCAGCGACGAGTACACCAGCTGGCTGTACCCCGTCACCTTGGGCGCCACCACCATGTGGGAGCTGTGGAACTCCTACGAACGTGGCTTCGCCCAGGGCGGCAACAGCCAGATGAACTCCCAGAACCACTTCGCGCTGGGCGCCTCGCAGGCGTGGATGTACGAGTACCAGCTCGGCATCACCTCCGATGGCGCGAAGGGGTACAAGGACTTCGTCCTCCAGCCGGTCGCTGGCGGCGAGTTCACCTCGGTCAAGGGCAGCTTCACCTCGAGCTACGGCAAGATCAGTTCCGCCTGGAAGGCCAGTGGCGGCAAGATCAGCTCCTACGCCACGACCGTCCCGGCCAACACCACCGCCACCCTCTACCTCCCGGTCGAGGGCGAGGTCACCCAGTTCGAGACCATCCCCGGCGTGACCTTCGAAGGGATGGCCACCCGCAACGGTCTCAACACCGCGAAGTTCACCCTCGGCGCCGGCGGCTACGAGTTCACGGTGGACGGATCCGGCGTGACCGCGAGCCTCGACGAGGGCCTCCACGTCGATCCGCAACTGACCAACACGACCGCACCGACCATCTCCGGTGCGGCCGAGGTCGGGGCCACGCTGACGTCGAGTGCCGGCACCTGGTCGAAGGAGTCCGCAGAACTCACCTACCAGTGGTTCCGCGGCGAGCAGGCGATCGACGGGGCGACCGGCAGCGAGTACGTGCTGGGCGTCGACGACCTGGGGCAGCAGGTGTCGGTGAAGGTCACGGCGTCCCTGAACGGGGCCTCGGTGACCGCCGCCTCGGCACTGGTGGGTCCGGTGGTGAAGTCGAAGCTGTCGAACAGCGTGCTGCCGCGGGTCGTCGGCTCGGCGAAGGTGGGTTCCACCCTGACCGTCGACAACGGCAGCTGGTCGCCTCAGCCCGAAGGGTTCACCTACCAGTGGCTGCGCAACGGCCTGGTGCTGGTCGGGCAGACGGGGAGCCAGTACAAGCTGACCCCCGCCGACCTCGGTGGCTGGATCTCGGTCCAGGTCACGGCGAACGCGACGGGTAGCGACTCGCTGTCCGCGCTCACCGTCGCCCTCGGCCCGGTGGCCAAGGGCACGATCGCCAACAAGGCCGCACCGGTCATCACCGGCAAGGCCAAGGTCGGGTCCAGGCTGTACGCGTCGAAGGGCAGCTGGGCGCCCACCCCGTCGAAGTACTCCTACCAGTGGTACCGCAACGGGAAGGCGATCAAGAAGGCCACCGCGAGCAGCTACAAGCTCACGAAGTCGGACAAGGGCAAGAAGATCACGGTCAAGGTGACCGTGAAGCTGACCGGCTACTCCGACGCGTCCAAGGTGTCGAAGGCGGTGGGCAAGGTCAAGAAGAAGTAGCCCGATCCGGGTTGCGGGCGGGGTCGTCACGGTGAGCCGGGCGACCCCGCCTGCTCTTCGGCGCACTCGCTGAGTGGAGCCGGAGGCGTTCATCGGAACCGCGGACGCGACCTGCCGCCACCGCCGAGAGCTGGAGGGTCCTCTTGGGGGGTCCTGACCCGACGCCCGGCGATCCACCCCGCGGCCTCGCTGGCCGGCCCACTGGCTGAGCGCGGCCTGAACGCTCGCCCAAGGATTATGAGTGACCCGGATGCGCCTCTGACTAGGACATATTGCACGGCTATTGCACGCCGTGTGCAACAAGGACGCATTCAGAGTTGATTTCTGGCCAATTACGGCTATACCCCCGCCCCTATCGGGGCGGTACTTCGCTACTGATTCAGTGTACGCTTCGGCTCAGGAAAGGGCATCTGGCAAGGTGGAACACGTGGGCCGTCGCCGAGGAGACTGCGCCGGGCGGCGTCCCGGGTCCTGGCCGTGCGCAAGGCGCCCGAGGTGCCCGTCACCCAGGGAAACGGGCCCGAAATTGCCGCCGTCCGCCGATTCGTCCCCTGCGATGAGCCTGTCGGCTAGGCATAACACTATTGCACGCTATTGCATGCAACTATTCCGGTAGTAGTATCCCTGGGTCGCTCGATACCCCCATGGGGTAGCGCACGAAGGGTGGGGGTATGCGTCGCCGACGACGCCAGATCCCGCCGGGCGGAACAGCTGGTGCTAGCATTGCTGTCAGGAGGTGGACGTGATGGGGACCCTAACGATCAGGCAGCTCGATGAGCGCACGCACGCCCGGTTGCGAGGCAGGGCCGCCAAGCACGGCCGCTCGGTCGAGGCCGAAGTGCGCGCGATCCTGGATGCCACAGTCGACCTGCCGGAGGAGAACTTCCTGCTCGCCCTGCGTGCGGCGATGTCCGAAATCGGCGGGGTCGATGTGCCTCTGGAGTCGCGAACCGATCTACCGCGTTCGGTGGAACTGACGTGATCATCGCCGACACCAACGTGGTGTCGGAGTTCATGCGTGATGAGCCCGATCCCGCGGTGCTGTCCTGGGCCAGCTCGCTGGGTCCCTCGGACCTCACGATCTGTGTGGTGACGGTGGAGGAGATCGAGCGCGGCATCAGTCGGCTGCCGCCGGGCAAGCGGCGGCGCCAGCTGGAACAGCGTTGGCAGCGCTTGGTGGCCGCGTTTCACGAGGTCATCGTGGTGTACGACGTCGAGGCCGCTGAGGCGACGGCAGCGGTGCTCGTGTCGAGCGAGGCCGCTGGGAGACCGATGAGCCTGGCCGACGCACAGATCGCTGGTATCTGTGTCGCAGGGGGGCACGGTTTGGCCACTCGGAACGTCCGCGACTTCGAGAGAGTCGCCGACCTGGCGGTGCTCAACCCCTTCGGCTGAGCTCAGCGAAGCGCCGATGCGGGTGTCGCGTGTACGGCGTAGCTCTAGAGATTCTGTAGTTCTACGGTCAGGGCCGCCCGCGACACCCAAGGTGTTCAAGAGTCCGCAGCGCCATTTGTGAGCTGTTTCGAGGCGGCGAAACTGTCAGTTTTGGAGCGTCGTCCACACCGCACTCTTGGTGGTGCTGTCAGGACCCTGTCGGCCGCCTCGCGTGGATCGAGGAGGATGTGAACATTCTGGCACTGACGAGGCAGCCGCAACGGCCGAGTTGACCATGCTCTGAACGACCACGACCTACCGCACCCGGCGTGGCGTATCAACGCGCTCGTTCCGCGTCCTGCTGATGGGTTCGCAGCTGCAGGGCTTGGCCAAGTATGCACTTTTGAGACTACTAGCCAAGGCTACTTGCAACGCAAGTTCAGATTTAGCGAGCCGCAGGCGCAGCGAAGCGACTCCTCTTTCCCTGGCGCACCGACCACATAGATCCAAGAACCGCAGCCCGCGCTAGAGCACTTGAAGAGGTCAACGAACTGCTTGCACGCACTCACCACTGGCGAGAAGTCTGCCTTGCTTAAAGTCGCCCAGTCATTGTTATGTACGAGGGCGTTGATGGCCCAGTTCTCACCCTCCTGAGCAAGGATGGCCTCGCTGCGAAGTTTCTTGAGTCCTTCAACCAGATGTTTGGCTGCGTCGTTGTTCCACGAATTGGCCGAGTTCGCTGCCTTCTTTAGTAGGTCGCCGTAGCGCCCCCTAACTGAGGCGAAGAAGGATCCCAGTTCATAGTTGTTGTCAGGACGGAAGATGACTTGACCTTGAAGACTGGCTGTAATGTCCGCAAGAGAGGCCTCCAGGCTGCGGCGAAGCTTGTGTGCGGCACTTGGTACGTCGTCTTGGGCGAGATCAGCGTCGATGAGGGTCCAGATGTCGCCGCCTTGTTCGTAGTGCGGCCCGCCATGAACTGTCCACCCGTAGAACCGCGCCATCGACTGGCGGGCCACGAGTCCGGCCGACTGCATTTGCCGCGCCCAGACCTCCTCGTGCGTGGTCATGATGAACTGAACCCCGGGGAACGACTCTCTGAGCAAGTCACAGAATCGGCGACGATGGTTGGCGTCTACGGATGTGACTACATCGTCGAGGACGGCGAGACGAAAGTCCGACTTGAGCAGCTGGACAACCAAGGCGAGGTATAGACACACACCCATGCCATCCTGATGCCCTTCGCTGTGGTAGGCCATCGGAGGGAACATGCCTAGTCCATAGAAGTCCACGGCGAGGTCGAGGCGCCCAGCGGCGGGGGCGAGTTCCGCCTTGAAGGCGAGTTCGTCGTCCTCGTTGATCCGCCTATAGAAGTTGCTGAAGTCGTTCTGAACCGAGCTGTATAGGCTCTCAAGTGCCTCGTCCGCAACAGCGTTGTAGCTGTCGTAGACAGCCTGTGCGGTCTTCGCCGCAGCGGCGGACTTTGAGCTACTTGCTCGTGCCTGGCGAAGCCGACCCCAGCGCTCTTGGGCGACAGCAAGATAGGTGCGCGCCGCGTCCGTCGCACTCAGATCGGGTACCGCCAGAAGGGCAACCACGAGACCGCGTAGATTCTCGCCCACATTGGCGGGCGCCAGGAATGGGTCGGCGGCCAACCCGTCTGCCTCCTGCCGCACGCACTCGATCGTGGCGAGCTTCGCCTCGCGTGCAGATATGGCGGCTGTCCACCCGACCAGACTGGCTTGGAGGTCTTTGCTTCCAACGGCGCCGGCGTGCGGCACGAGGGCCTGGACAAGGGCCCGTGCCCGGCGCAGTTCTGCCGCAGTGCGGCTAGCAAGGCGTTGAATGTCGGCACGGATGCCTGCAGCCTTTTCGGATCGTCCAAGCTTCTCCGCCAGATGCGCCTCCAGAGCCTCGCGGCTGGTCCAAGGTTGATCGCAGAGAGGGCAACTTGGGCCCGTGATGAGGGGCGCGCCGACTTCGACGAGTTCGCGGTGCCGCAGCGCCTCTACGAGCGTCGGGTCGGCGTCCAACTCGTCTAGGGCAGATAGGAGTTCCGCTACAGTGCGTGAAAGTGCATCATGATCGCCTAGGTACTCGTTAAGAGCCTCCACATCACGTACGGCGGAGTACTTATTGAAGCTGGTCCGGCCGCCCTCTGAGACTATTCCGGCCGACAGGTCAGTGTCGATCGTGAGAGTGTCAAGTGGGTCCAGCCCAAGCACGGCGCGATGACGGTTTATTATGGCGGCGATCTCAGGCGTTAGTAGGCTGGTTACATCTAGATGGCGCCGAACAGCATCTTCGGAGGTCTTAAGGTCACCCGCCGCAGCGTTGGCAGTGGTGCTCGATTTGGTTAGGGCGCTTCGCAGAAGCCGCCGAGTCTCATCAATGCGATCGAGTTTGAGCAGGGCTTGCACTTCTTGGGCGCGCTTCCCCGGCTCCGCATTGACATACTTGATCACCTCTCGACGTGAGAGGATCAGTTCCGGGTGCTTGCCAGCCCATGCAACTGCGCGCATAAGCTCGGGCGTGCACGGCTCCAGCGTGAACTTGTTTGCCGTCTTCACGGTCCGCGTCAGCGTCCCTTCCTGGCCGCTTTCGGTATCGTAAAGCGTCAGTGCGACTACCGCGGACGCAGGGTCGTTGCGGCGATCGACGTGGGGCCCATGCTTCAAGACGCTGATCCCAGCCGTGCCGGCGCCGCTCAAGCGTGCGACGTTGCCAGTGAGCGCGAAGTCGATCGCGTCTACAACGCCACTCTTGCCCGAGCCGTTCGGGCCAACGATCACGAACGACTTGCAGTCGAGGGCCAGATCCAACTCGCGGATTCCTCGGAACTCCTCGATATGTATGCGCTTGAGCTGAATCACGCCTCCGGCTCCCCGCTGCTGCTTCCATAGACCGCGACGAGCTGCTCCGGCTTGGGCAATTTCTCTCCGGAAAGCAGGATTGCGAGTTGGTCCGGGATCGACGGGGGAACGTCTGACTGACTCTTGATGCGATCGAGGAATTCCTCCAAGACCTCCGATTCGATCCCCACCTTATGCTCCTCCGTTGCAGTGCTCGTGGCTACCGTAGCCACCGGCCCGGTTGCCCGTGCGGGAACGCGCGAAGTCGCGAAATCTCGTCGCTTGCCGAACCTTGGACCGCTCCTGCAGCCATCGCCCCGTTGCTCTCTGACTCTTCGGCGAGAAGGTTTCTGTGG
>JAVHXR010000305.1 GCA_031119515.1 Propionicimonas sp. | reverse complement strand
CCATGGAGGTGCCGCAGCTGGTCGCGATGGGCCAGGAGCAGGAGGCGCGGACGCTCACCGAGGCGGTTCGGCTGTTCAGCGAGCACCGGGTGCTGCTGGACGGCGCCCGCACGGTCATCTTCAGCTGACGCCCCGGCCGGCGGCAAGCCGGCAGCGGTGGCGGGCGGCCGGCAGCCGGCCGCAGCCTCCCCGCTGGGTCAGAAGAGCGCGGTGGCCTCGCCTGCGCCGCCGGCGTGCCCCGGGTAGGCCCGGATGCCGGTGAGCTGGACGAGCGTCCAGCCCTCGGCCGGCCCCCCGTCTACCACGATCACCCCGGTGTTGTCCAGGTGCGCGGCGCCGAGCGCCTGGGCGAAGCCGGCCACCCGCGCCGAGGCCCAGACCCGCAGCGCGGCACCGTGGCTGACCACCACCGCCACCTCGGCACCACTGGCCGCCACGACGTCGATCGCGTCGTCGTAGCGGGCGAAGAACTCGAGCGCGTTCTCGCCGCCCGGCACCCGGGCGTGCAGGTCGCCCTCGCCCCAGGCGATCAGCGCTCCGATGTAGCGGGTGGCGTCGGCCGACATCTCGTCCTCGCCGGCCGGGATCTCCCGCAGCCCCGGGAGCACCCTGACCTCGAGCCCGCGGGCCTGAGCCAGCGGCCGAGCGGTCTGCTGGGTGCGGACCAGGCTGGAGGCGAACACCGCGTCGATCGGGTGCTCGGAGAGCCGCTCCACCAGCGAGGCGGCCTGTTCCAGGCCGCTCGCGTCCAGGTCCGCTCCCGGCGCCCCGGTGTCGAGCAGCAGCCCTACGTTGGAGTCCGTCCGTCCGTGCCTCACCAGGATCAACCGCATGACCCGAGATTAGCGAGCCCCGCGGCGGTGTCGCTCTCAGCCTCCGGCCGTGGGCGCGGGGCTCGCCGGCGTCGCGGACTCGTCGACCGGCGGCGTCGAGGTCTCGTCCCCGGGCGCCGGATCCGGCGGAGCGGCCGGAGCGAGCGGCGTTACCGGTGCGGCAGCCACCGGGCCGGCGTAGGTGGCCGTCCTGGTGAGGGTGGCGAAGCCGGCCTTGCTGCCGGTGACCTTCAGGCGCAGGACCTTGCCGATGTCGGCCGCCCGGGGAGTGAAGCTGGCAGCGGTCGCGCCCGGGATCGCGGTCTCGCGACCGCCGGCCACGCTCACCCAGGCGAACCGGAGCGTCACCGGCGCCGGCCCCCAGGTGCCGATCGCGGGGCTGAGCAGCACGGTCGCCTCGGGGGTGATGCCGCCGAGGTCGGGGTTCGGTGCGATGAGGGTTCCGGTCGCGACCTTTGCCGTGGTCGCCGACGCCCTGGCGGCGGCCCGGTACCCGGGCGACCGTCCCGTGACGACCACCCGCAGCCGGTTGCCGACGTCGGCTGCCCCCGGGGTGTAGGCCGGTGCGGTAGCGCCACGGATCGGGCGCGCCTTGTTCTTCCGGTCGACCCGGTACCACTGGTAGGTGAAGGCGGTCGCCGCCGGCGTCCACGCGCCAGGGTTCGCGGTCAGCACGCCGCCGGCCTTCGGCGCCCCACCGGAGATGCCGGGAGTCTTCTGGCCCAGCGTGCCGAAGTCGACCGGGCGGGAGGCCTTGCTGCCCTGCTGGACGCTGGTGCCGCGGCGGTTGGTCGCGACCACCCGGACGGCCATCGGCTTGCCGCGTTCTGCGGGTGTGAGCACGTAGGACTTCGCTGTCGCCGTCGGGAGCGCGACCCCCCCGGCGTACCACTGGTAGGCGTAGGCGAGACCTGCGGGCGTCCAGGCGTGGGTGGCGGTGAGCCCCCGGCCGACCGCAAGGGTGCCGGAGATCCCGGGCCGGGCCGCCTTGATCGGAGCGGTGAACACCCGGATCGTGCCTGCCGGCACTCCCGCCGCCCCGTTGATCGCGACGACGGGGAGGCCGCCGCCCGCCCCGGAGGCGAGGTAGCGCCAGGTGTAGGTGCCGTCGGGGACCAACTGGTCTGCGGAGGTGCCCGCGTACACCCCGCCGGCAGGGTCGTCGGGGTCCAGTGCGGCGCCGTTCCAGACCACCCGGACGGAGCCGTCGCCGTCGTCGGCCGCGGTCAGCCGGGCCACGACCTGTTCGGTGGCGGTGCCGGCGGCGCGGACGATCTCGACGACGCCGTCGTCGACCGGCCGGCTGAGGTCGAGCGCCAGTCTCCACCCGCCGGGGGTGTTGATCTCGTAGGAAGTGGCCGCGACGGTCCCGAGCACCCGCGGCGCGGAGGTGCCGGAGAGGTCGGCGCCGTCCCAGCTGTGGAGGTCGATGACCTTCAGCGCCGTGCCGGTGGAGTAGAGGAACCGGTCGGCGCCGTCGAAGGCCGGCGCCACCGCCGTGTCGGCGTCGGCGATCACCTTGGCGCCGGCCTGGGTGGGGTTGAAGTCGCCGCCGAGCTGCCACAGCGCGAGCCCCGCGGGCAGGTTGGTCACGGTCCGCACCGCGACCACCTGGTCGCCGATCGCGACCGGGATCGCGTTGGCCGCCTCCGCGCCCCACTGCCGGGTCACCCGGTTGAAGGCATAGGCGTAGCGGAACGGCCCGTAGGAGGTCCCGACGACGACGGTGTCACCCCAGGCCAGCACGGCCGAGATCCGCCAGCCGCCGCTCGCTCCCGGAATCGTCGCGGTCACCGGGAAGCCAGGCTTCCCGGTCAGTTCGCGGACCAGGATCGCCGTCCGCGCGGTGTTCTGCTCGACGACGACGCTGCCGAACACCGCTGCCAGCTGGTACCCGCGGCTGGGCTGGGCGACCACCGCGCCGTTCGGTCCGAGGACGAGGTTGCGGCCCGCCCGGGAGACCAGGCTGTACGGTCCGCTGGCATCCCTCAGCGCGGTGACGGCGGCGGCGGTTCCGATCCGTGCGCCGCGGTCGAGGAACTGCAGCCCGCCGGAGGTGCGCCGGACGACGCGTGCCCCGGAGGTGAGCAGGCCGAGGGTGGCGCCGTCGAGGCTGGTCTCGGCACCGATCGCGGTGTCGCTGACCGGACGCTGCCACGCCTTCGACCGGTCCCGGCCGTCGAGCCCGGTCAGGCGGGTGAAGGTGAGGTCGACCGCGGTCGGCGGCATCCGGCCGATGAAGTCGTCGGCCAGCCTGGCCAGCGCGCCGTTGCCGACCGAGGCCCGGTAGATGGTGCCGCTGAGGGAACCCTGCGCCCGCACCAGCGGCTGCACCGGGTCGCCGACCCCGGTGAACCGGTGGGTGGCGCCGCGTACCGTGGCGACGTTCGCGATCCGGTTGTTGCGCCAGAGCTTGAGGGTGCCGTTGACCGTCAGTCCGATCACCGGGGAGTTGGACGGGGTGGCCGTCACCAGGCTTCCGTACCGCGTCGCGGCGACGCTCGCGTCGGCCCGGGTGGTGAGGATGCGACGACAACTGGCCGGCCGCACGGCACCGGTGGCGGTGTTCCACTCCCTGGTGCACCAGTTGAGGTTCTTGCCGCTGAGCTGGACGAACTCGACCACCGCGACCCCGTCGACCCCGCTGGTCTTCCACGCCACGCCGACGTACGGGACGAGGCCCGAGACCCGGAACGGCCGGGGGCCGAAGCCGCCGTCCGGCGCGACCAGGTCGAGGTCGGTGGCGACCGAGCGGCCGCCCGGCGACCTTGCCCAGGCGGTGGTGAAGACGGTCCCGGCCGGGCCGAAGACCCAGCCGTAGCTGGCGTAGGTCGCCGACCCGGGCGCGGTGAACTGGCCGTCCAGGCTGAGCGGGACGGCGATGGACGGATCGGCCAGCTCGACCCGCTGGAACATACCGCCGGAGCCGAGGATCGCGTGGGTGTCGGTGACCGCCTCGGGTTCCTCGGCGAGGGGGTAGGTGGTCACCGCGCCGGCGCCGAGCATCCCGAGGTCGACGACCTGGACGTTGTAGAGCCCGGCGTCGGTGCGCTGTCGCCAGACCGCCTTTCCGCCGGCGACATAGGAGGCAGGTCCGGTGGGGGTGTAGCTCTCCGTCCAGTCC
>JAVHXR010000304.1 GCA_031119515.1 Propionicimonas sp. | reverse complement strand
GCACTGGCCCGCACCGTGCGGGCCTACCTGATGGCGCGCTGGCTCGAGACCATCCGCAAGCAACGGGAGAACAAGTCCAAGGCGGTCGGCTACCTGTCGGCGGAGTACCTGCTCGGTCGCCAGCTCGGCAACGCGCTGCTGGCCACCGACCTGGAGGACATCGCCGCCAAGGCGATGGCCGCCTGCGGGCTGGACATCGCCACGCTGCGCGCCCAGGAGGTCGAGCCGGGCCTCGGCAACGGCGGCCTCGGCCGGCTGGCGGCATGTTTCGTCGACTCGCTGGCCACGATGAGCGTCCCCTGCGTCGGCTACGGCATCCGCTACGAGTACGGCATCTTCCGCCAGACCTTCGTGGACGGCCGCCAGGTCGAGCAGCCCGACACCTGGCTGGCGCTCGGCAGCCCGTGGGAGTTCCCGCACCCGGAGTCCGCCGTCCAGGTCGACTTCGGCGGCCGGACGGAGAAGTACGCCGACACCGACGGCGTCGAGCGGACCCGCTGGCTGCCGGACTGGAACGTCCTCGGCATCCCCTACGTCTACATGGTGCCCGGCTACCTGAACGGCCGGGTGAACACGCTGCGGCTGTGGAGCGCGCAGGCGACCAAGGCGTTCGACCTGTCGATCTTCAACGCCGGCGACTACGCCGAGGCTGTGCGGGCGCAGACCTTCGCCGAGAACATCACCAAGGTGCTCTACCCCGAGGACTCCACCCCGCAGGGCAAGGAACTGCGGCTGCAGCAGCAGTACTTCTTCGTCGCCTGCTCGATCAAGGACTTCATCGACCGCGCGATGGCGCCGGAGGAGGACATCCGGACCCTCCCGGACCGGATCGTCTTCCAGCTCAACGACACCCACCCCGTGATCGCCGTCCCCGAACTGATGCGGATCCTCGTCGACGAACGCAAGCTGGAGTGGGACGAGGCGTGGGACATCACCCGGCGCTGTTTCGCCTACACCTGGGGGGGGCGGCTGCCGGAGGCGCTGGAGGTCTGGCCGGTCGACATGCTCGGACGGCTGCTGCCGCGGCACCTGGAGATCATCTACCGCATCAACGACGAGTTCCTCGCCGAGGTGCGCCAGGCCTACCCCGACGACGAGCTGCGGGCCCGCAGGATGTCGATCATCGCCGACTACCCCGAGCGGGCGGTCCGGATGGCGTACCTGGCGACGGTCGCCGGCTCCAAGGTCAACGGCGTCGCAGAGCTCCACTCCCAGCTGCTGCGCGACAAGGTGCTGCCCGACTTCTCGGAGTACTGGCCGGACAAGTTCACCAATGTCACCAACGGGGTCACCCCGCGCCGCTTCGTGCGCCTCGCGAACCCCGGACTGTCGTCCCTGATCACCGACGCCATCGGCGTCGGCTGGCTGACCGACCTCGAGCGACTGGAGGAACTCGAGCCGTACGCCGAGGATCCCGAGTTCCGCGCCGAGTTCGTGAAGGTGAAGGAACAGAACAAGACCCGGCTCTACGACCTGCTGCGCACCCGTGACGGGATCGACCTGCCCGACCACCACCTGCTCGACGTGATGGTCAAGCGGCTGCACGAGTACAAGCGCCAGAGCCTCAAGCTGCTGCACATCGTCACGCTCTACGAACAGATCCTCACCGGCAAGGTGCGGCTCGAGGATGTCACGCCGCGCACGTTCGTGTTCGGCGCGAAGGCTGCCCCCGGCTACCGGCTCGCCAAGGAGACGATCCACCTGATCAACTCGGTGGCCTCGGTGGTCAACGCCGACCCGGTGGTGAAGGGCACCCTGTCGGTCGCGTTCCCGGCCAACTACAACGTCACGCTGGCGGAGAAGCTGATCCCCGCCGCCGACCTGTCGGAGCAGATCTCGCTCGCCGGGAAGGAGGCGTCCGGTACCGGCAACATGAAGTTCGCCCTCAACGGCGCGCTCACCATCGGCACCGACGACGGTGCGAACGTCGAGATCCGGCGGCTGGTCGGCGACGACCACTTCTTCCTGTTCGGCCTGCTGGAGCCGCAGGTCGCCGAGCTGCAGCAGAAGGGCTACCGGCCGCAGGAGTACTACGAGAGCGACCCCCAACTGAAGGCGACACTCGACCTGATCGCGTCCGGCCACTTCTCCGGCGGGGACCGCACGACCTTCGAGCCGCTGGTCTCCAACCTGCTCTACGAGGACCGCTTCCTGGCGCTGGCCGACTACCGCTCCTACCTCGATGCGCAGGCACGGGTCGACCGGTACTACGCCGACCGGGACGCCTGGACGCGGTCGGCGGTGCTCAACGTCGCCCGGTCCGGGTTCTTCTCCTCCGACCGGTCGATGCGCGACTACATCGACCGGATCTGGCACACCCCGCCCGTGCACTGACCCGGGCCGGGCAGCCGGCACCGGTCAGGGCGCCTGGATCGCCAGCAGCCGGTCGTCGTCCGGGCGAGGGTCGCCGCGCCAGGTGTTGTTGGTGAGCACCCACAGTTCGTCCCCGACGAGTTCGACGGCGCGCAGCCGGCCCTCGCCGTCGAAGTACACCTCGGGCTCGGTCATCCCCTTGCCGTCCCAGCGCGAGAGCCACAGCCGCTCGCCGCGGAGCCCGGCCACCAGGACGGTCCCGTCCGGGGTCACCGCGATCCCGCTCGGCGAGGCGTCCGCCGTCGGCCAGGTCAGCAGCGGGTTGGTGAAGTCGGGGTCGTCGGACTCCCCCTCCGCCTCGGGCCAGCCGTAGTTGGCACCGGGGGTGATCAGGTTGAGCTCGTCCCAGCTGGACTGGCCGAACTCGCTGGCGAACATCCGCCCGTCGGCGTCCCACCCCAGGCCCTGCACGTTGCGGTGGCCGTAGCTCCACACCTCGTTGCCGAACGGGTTGTCAGCCGGGACGCCGCCGTCGGCGGTCACCCGCAGGATCTTGCCGCCCAGGGAGCCGGTGTCCTGCGAGGTGCCCTCCTGCCCGGCGTCCCCGGTGCCGATGTACAGCCTGCCGTCCGGGCCGAACCGGAGCCGCCCGCCGTTGTGGTTGTTCGCCTTGGGGATCCCGTCGAGCACGACCTCGGGGTCGGACAGGCCGCCGTCGTCGTACCGGTAGCGCACGATGCGATTGTCGTCGGCGGCGGTGTAGTAGAGGTAGACCAGCCGGTCGTCGGCGAACCCCGGTGAGAGCGCGATCCCGAGCAGCCCACCCTCGGCGGCCGCGACGACCTCGTCGATCGTGGCCACCACCGACGGCTCACGGCCGGGCTCCAGCAGCAGCACCTGGGCGCGGTCCCGCAAGGTGAGCAGGACGCTGCCGTCCTCCAGCGGAGCGAGGTCCCACGGGACGTCGAGGCGGCCGGCGAGCACCCGTGGCTCGCCCGGCCCCGAGGGGGCGGGTGAACTCGGGGTCGGGCTGGCGGTGGGGGTGGTGGTCCCGGGCGGGACCGGTGACGGGCTGGTCGTGGGCTGCGGTGCCGCGCAGCCGAGGAGCAGCACGCACCACAGCCCGGCGACCGCTGGCCGGCGGAGCCGGCTGGCCTGGGAGCGCATGCCCCCAGTCTGCCGTCCGCCGGCAAGCCCCGGCTACAGCCCCTGGGCCAGCCGGTAGTACGCCTGGTTCCACCGCAGTTCCCGGCGGAAGCCCGCCACGGTGGTGCCGGCGTCGATCTCCAGCAGTTCGATCCCGGCCATCTCGGCGAAGTCGCGGAAGACCTCGATCCCGACGGCTGTCGTCATCACGGTGTGGTGGGCGGCGCCGGCGGTCAGCCAGCAGGTCGCGCTGGTGGCGAAGTCCGGCGCGGGCTTCCACACCGCCCGGCCGACCGGGAGCCTGGGCAGGTCGGGCGGGGTGACGTTCTCCACCACGTTCGCCACCAGCCGGAACCGGTCCCGCACGTCCGACATCGCCACCACGAGCGCAGGGCCGGCGTCGGCGGTGAACACCAGCCGTACCGGGTCGGCCTTGCCGCCGATCCCGAGCGGGTGGATCTCCAGCCGCGGACGGGCGGTGGTCAGCGACGGCGACACCTCCAGCA
>JAVHXR010000303.1 GCA_031119515.1 Propionicimonas sp. | reverse complement strand
GACACCGTCCGCCTCGACCTCTACTACGTCGACAACTGGTCGATGGTGCAGGACCTGATGATCCTGGCCAAGACCGCCAAGGCAGTCGTCGGATCCGACGGCGCCTACTGAGAGACCTGGTGGCGCCGCTTCCCTCGTCCCCCGACCCGGCGCCACCAGCCCACAACCTGGGGACGGAGTACCCGCACCGCCTGCTCTACCGGGGGGTTTCGAGCAGTAGGCGCAGGTACTTCCCATAACCGGACTTCTCCAGCGGCACCGCCCGCTGGAGAAGTTCGGCGTCGGAGAGGAATCCCTGCCGCCAGGCGGCCTCCTCCGGGCAGCCCACCTGCAGTCCCTGCCGGGCCTGGATGGTGCGGACGAAGTTGCTGGCGTCGTTCAGCGAGTCGAAGGTCCCGGTGTCGAGCCAGGCGGTGCCGCGCGGCAGGATCGAGACCTGGAGCCTGCCGCGTTCGAGGTAGGCGCGGTTGACGTCGGTGATCTCGTACTCACCGCGTGGCGAGGGCGCGAGGTTGGCGGCGATCTCGACGACGTCGGAGTCGTAGAAGTAGAGCCCGGGGACCGCGTAGTGCGACTTCGGCTGGGCCGGCTTCTCCTCGATCGAGAGCGCCCGCCCGTCCCCGTCGAACTCCACGACGCCGTACGCCGACGGGTCGGCCACCCAGTAGCCGAACACGGCCGCGCCGTCGACGTCGGCGCGCCCCCGCAACTGGCTGCCGACGCCCTGGCCGAAGAAGATGTTGTCGCCGAGCACGAGGCAGGCCTTCTCGCCGGCCAGGAAGTCGGCACCGATCGTGAACGCCTGGGCGAGCCCCTTCGGTTCGGGCTGGACCGCGTAGCTGATCGTGATGCCGAACTGCTCGCCGTAGCCGAGCACGCGACGGAAACCGTCCTGCTCGTGGGGCGTGGTGATCACCAGCACGTCGCGGATCCCGGCCAGGATCAGGGTCGAGAGCGGGTAGTAGATCATCGGTTTGTCGTAGACCGGCACGAGTTGCTTGCTGGTCGCCATCGTGATCGGGTGCAGACGGGTCCCCGATCCTCCCGCCAGGATGATTCCGCGCATGCCGGTATCCTCCCAGTCCCGGCGAACCCGGCGCCACCGCCGCGGCCGTCCGCCCGGCGGCGGGAAGCCTTGGATAGGATCCGGGGCATGGCACGCATCCTGTGCACCGGCGGGGCCGGCTTCATCGGCAGCAACTTCGTCCGCCTCGTGCTCGACAACTCCGACGACTCCATCACCGTCCTCGACGCGCTCACCTACGCTGGCAACGCGGCGTCCCTCCAGGGACTGGACGAGCGGCGGTTCTCGTTCGTCCGCGGCTCGGTGACCGACGCGGCGCTGGTCGACCAACTGGTCGGCAGCCACGACCTCGTGGTGCACTTCGCGGCCGAGTCCCACAACGACAACTCGCTGAACGACCCCTCCCCGTTCATCCAGACGAACCTGGTCGGCACCTACGAGTTGTTGCAGGCGGTCCGCCGGCACGGTACCCGGTACCACCACATCTCCACCGACGAGGTCTACGGCGACCTCGAACTGGACGATCCCGCACGCTTCACCGAGACGACCCCGTACAACCCGTCCAGCCCGTACTCGGCGAGCAAGGCGGGCTCCGACCTGCTGGTGCGGGCCTGGGTGCGCTCCTTCGGTGTCCGGGCGACCATCAGCAACTGCTCCAACAACTACGGGCCGCGCCAGCACATCGAGAAGTTCATCCCCCGCCAGATCACCAACGTGATCGACGGGATCCGCCCCAAGCTGTACGGAGCCGGCCAGAACGTCCGTGACTGGATCCACGTCGACGACCACAACCGGGCGGTGCTGAGGATCGTCGAGGCCGGCCGGATCGGCGAGACCTACCTGATCGGCGCGGACGGAGAACTCGACAACAAGAGCGTGGTCGAACTGGTGCTGACCCTGATGGGCCAGCCCGCCGACGCCTACGACCATGTCAACGACCGGGCCGGCCACGACCTGCGCTACGCCATCGACTCCTCCCGGCTCCGCAGTGAGCTGGGGTGGCAGCCGCTCTACCGCGACTTCGAGGCCGGGCTCGCCGCCACGATCGAGTGGTACCGCGCCAACCAGGCGTGGTGGCGCCCGATGAAGCAGGCCACCGAGGCGAAGTACGCCGCAGTGGGCCAGTGATGGCGAGGCTCGACGTTCGCGACACCGCGATCCCCGGCCTGCTGGTCATCGACCTGGTGGTGCACGGCGACGACCGGGGCTGGTTCAAGGAGAACTGGCAGCGCGCCAAGATGACCGGGCTGGGCCTGCCGGACTTCGGACCGGTCCAGAACAACATGTCGTACAACACCGACACCGGGGTGACCCGCGGGCTGCACGCCGAGCCGTGGGACAAGCTGGTCTCGGTCGCCCACGGCCGGGTCTTCGCCGCCTGGGTCGACCTGCGGGACGGGGATTCCTTCGGCACCGTGGTGACACTCGAACTCGGCCCGGAGACCGCCGTGTTCGTCCCTCGTGGCGTCGCCAACGGCTACCAGACCCTGGCCGACGAGACGGTGTACTCCTACCTGGTCAACGACCACTGGAGCCCGGACGCCCGGGACTCCTACAGTTACCTCAACCTGGCCGACGAGACGGCGGCGATCGCGTGGCCGATCCCGCTCGCCGGGGCGACCATCTCGGCCGCCGATGCCGCCCATCCCCGGCTCTCCGGGGCGACGGCCGTGCCCGCCAAGCGCACCGTCATCATCGGGTGCGGCGGCCAGCTCGGCCGCGCGCTGACCGCCCTGCTACCGGACGCGCTCGGTGTCGACCTCCCCGACTTCGACCTGACCGGGCCAGCCGTGGAGACCGCCCTGAACTGGTCCGGCGTCGACACCATCCTCAACGCCTCGGCCTACACGGCCGTGGACGTCGCCGAGACCCCGGAGGGCAGGCGGGCGGCGTGGGCCGCCAACGTCGAGGGCGTGGCCCGGTTGTGCCGGATCGCGGCCGAGCACCGGATCCGGCTCGTCCACGTCTCCAGCGACTACGTGTTCGACGGCACCGCCGCCGAACACGACGAGAGCGAGGGGTTCGCGCCGCTGGGGGTGTACGGCCAGACGAAGGCCGCAGGCGACGCGCTGGTCGCCCAGCTCGCCCGCCACTACATCGTGCGCACCAGCTGGGTGATCGGGGCCGGCCGCAACTTCGTCCGCACCATGGCCGAGCTGGCGGCCAGGGGGGTCTCCCCCACGGTCGTGGCCGACCAGTACGGCCGGCTGACCTTCACCGACGACCTGGCGGCCGGGATCGTCCACCTGCTCAGCTCCGGCGCCGCCTACGGGACGTACAACCTGAGCAACACCGGCCCGGTCCAGTCCTGGGCCGACATCGCCGCCGACGTCTTCGAGCTGTCCGGGCGTTCCAGGGCCGACGTGACCCCGATCACCACCGAGCAGTACGCCGCCGGGAAACTGGTCTCGCCCCGCCCGGTCAACAGCGCCCTCGCCCTCGGCAAGCTGGCCGGCACGGGGTTCGCACCGCCACCGGCGTCCCAGCGCCTGCGTGAGTACCTGGCGGCGCTGTAGGGCTCACCAGCCGATCGCGTCCAGCAGGTTGCGGGGGAGGTCGTCGGCGAACGGCGGGCCCCACGGCACACGGACGGTGAAGACCGGCACCTCCGCGGCGATCCAGCCCAGCTGTTCGAAGTGACGCTCCAGCACCCCCGGGTCTCGCCAGCCGAGGACGCGCGGGAAGGCCAGCAGCGCCACCAGTGCCTGGCTGCCGGTCAGCCGGCGGACCACCAGCTCTGTGGTGTCGCGGTCGGGCCGCGGGATCACGATCGCCGCGAGCCCGAGCAGATCGCCGGCGACGGCCGCCGGGCGCATCACCGAGCGCCCGTCCGGGCTGGTGGAGCGCGCCATCGCCGCCGCGGCCAGCGCCGCGAGCTCGTCTGCGGTCCGGCGCAGCCGCAGCCCGGGAGCGCCGCGGCGCACCACCGGACGGCCCTGCGG
>JAVHXR010000302.1:2472-3997 GCA_031119515.1 Propionicimonas sp. | reverse complement strand
CGCTCGGCGTCCACCAACACGTGGCTGACCACCGGATAGCGCCCCGCCTCGACGAACACAGCCTCGGCGAACCCGCCCTGCGCGGGCAGCAGCCCGAGTACCTGCGAGCCGCCGTCCGGGGTGCCGAAGCCGTCGCGGCCGCCCCTGAGCAGGTAGCGACCCTCGGCGTAGACCGTGTCGAACTGTGCCCCGACGACGTGGAACGAGCTGGGCCGGTTCGGGCCGGCGTCCAGCACCCAGAACCGGACCCGCTCACCGGTCCTGGCGACCAGGGGCTGCTGGTCGTAGCCGTTCGCGATGCCGTTGAAGGTCACGTAGTCGGGCCGCTCGTCCGCGACCGCGACCGCGTCCACCTCGGTGGCGCCGGCGGCGTCCGCGGCGGCGGTGCCCAGGTAGACCTCGGACTGCACCAGCAGGTACGACCGGTCGACCGCGGGCAGGCCGTCCGGCTCGATCACCACCGCACCGAACATCCCGGCGGCGATGTGGGCGCTCATCGGCATGGTCGAGCAGTGGTACATCCACACTCCCGCCATGGTCGCGGTGAACCGGTAGACCAGGCTCTCGCCCGGTTCGATGGTGCGCATCGGCTCGTTCGGGGCGAGCGAGCCGGCGTGGAAGTCGATCGAGTGCCCGATCGTGCCGTCGTTGACCAGCGTGATCTCGAAGCTGTCACCCACCCGTCCGTGCAGGGTGGGGCCGGGCGCGGTGCCGTTGAAGGTCCAGCGCCGCTGCCAGACCCCCGGCGCGACCTCGAGGCCCACCTCGCCGACGGTCAACGTCAGCCGATGGACGCGTGCGTCGGTCAGGGCTGGCAGGACCGGGTCGACCACGCCCGCCAGGGGCGGGGCCTCGCCGTCGCTCTGGTGGCCGGCGTGGCCGCCGGGGTCCGCCGGCTGCTGGTCCGCCGGAGCGGCCTGGGCCGCTGCGCCGTCGACGATCACCTCGAACACCATGCCCATCTGGCGGTGCCCGACAACCGAGCAGAACCCCGTGGTGGACTCCCCGATCACGCCGGCGTCGAGTTCTGCGCTCGCACCGGGAGCGATCCGTCCGGTCCGCGCCTGGCCGATCACCAGGTCGTGGGTGGTGGTGTCGGCATTCACCAGGTCCACCACCAGGCGGTCGCCCCGGGACAGGTGGACCTGTGCCGGGACGTAGCGCATCCCGACGGCCCTGACCTCGACCCTGACCACCTTGCCGGTGGCGACCACGGCGGAGGCGCCGGCCGACGGGGTGGCGCCCACCCCCGCTGCCGCCGGGTCGACCCCGACACCGATCACGACGACCGTTGCCACCGCTGTCAGGCCGGCGATCAGCTGCCCGGCGGACAGCACGCCGGCCGGCTGCGCGACCGTTGGCATCGGGTCCGCGGTGTGGCGGTCGCGCTTCGCCCGGCCGGCGGCCCGAAGACCGCCGATCAGCAGCGGCAGGAAGGCGAGCGCTGCGCAGAGCGCGAGCAGCGACCCGGTCACCTTGACCCAGCTCGGCGTCGGCAGCAGCCAGAGCGCGAGCCCGCCGTTGA
>JAVHXR010000302.1:0-2462 GCA_031119515.1 Propionicimonas sp. | reverse complement strand
CCGTTGAGGGAGATCAGCCGGAAACCCCCGGCCCGGTTGAACCAGGCCTGGGCGGCCCTGGCGCCAACCGGGCCGCCCCCGACCATCACCGGCAGCAGGTAGGACAGAGCACCCGTGACGAGTTGCACCCCGCAGCCGGCCGCGAGCGCCGCCGCCGGCCAGCCGAAGTCCTCGCGGATGCTCGCCCAGTCCGGCGCTGTCACCAGCAGCCAGCCCGCCCAGCCGATGCCGAGCACGAACCAGGCCAGCGAGGCCGCCACCGACAACGGGGCGAACTCCCGCGGCGGGCGGGTGCGCGCCGGCTGCCACAGTCCCCGTCCCCACAGCCCCAGGCCGGAGAGATAGGCGACCAACCCGAGTGCCGCGAGCCACTGGACGCCCGCCAGCGCGCCGCCGGCTGCGACCAGGACGCCGGTGAGGAGGACCGGCAGCGCCTGCCTGGTCCACCGCTCGGCCCTCGGGTCCATCCGGGTGCGCAGCATGGTGGGCCACAACGTGAGCAGGGTTCCGGTCACCGTGAGCCCGATCCAGCCCAGCACGTTGGCGAGGGCGTGGGCGACCAGCAGCCGGCCGTGCCAGGCGTCGTCCCATCCCCAGGCGGTGGTGACTCCGAGGACGATGCCGAGCAGCAGGCAGCCGGCCGCGGCGAGGTAGTGGTGCACCGTCACCGTGAACCGGGCGGGCAGCGCGCGGCGCAGCATCCGCCACAGCACGGCGGCGTGCCAGCCGACGGCCGTGGCGACGAGCACGCCACCGGCAAGGGTCAGCAGCCACCAGGCGGTGGGGACGCCTACCAGCACGCCGGTGGCGCCGGCGGCCAGCAGCGCGAGCCGGGTGGCCTGGCCACGGCGGCCTGCGGGCGTGCCGGGAACCCGCAGGATCGTCTCGGCGAAGTGGTGGCTCCAGACCAGGACGGCGTGGGTGAGGGCACCGAGCAGGACCAGGTGCAGCATCAGCCAGCCGGCGTCCGGCAGCCAGCGGTGGGCGATCGCCACCACGGCGGCCGCCACCAGCCAGACCAGCAACGGGAGGTCGCGCCACGGCGAGGCGCCGCGCACCAGCGGGCGGCTCATGCCCGCACCACCAGGGTCACGGCGGTCAGCAGGAAGACCACCAGGGAGGCGGCTGTCACCGCGCCGCCGGCCTTCCAGGCTTCGGCGGCACCGGCGAGGGCGCCCCCGAAGCGCACCACGAGTCCACCCTGCAGCAGGACGAGCGGGAGGTAGAGCACCGGCCGGTACGGCAGGGGACGTCCCAGTACCGCCGGCAGGATGACCGGCGCGTGCGCCATCACCATCGACAGTGCGAAGCCGAGGAACACCCCGTGCACGACGACGTCGTAGCCGGCCTGGTCGGCGACCAGCCCGCGGAGCGCCAGCACAGCACCGGCGAGCGCGAGGTTGAGGTAGCCCGCGAGCAGCGCGACAGCGATGAACCGGCGCTGTCCAGTCAGCCGCAGCTGCCGGCGGACGACGTCGCGTGCCAGCAGCCACCCGGCGAAGCCGAGCACCACGACGCCGACGAGACGCTCCCCGATCTCCGGCAGCGCGAGCGAGGCGGCGATGGCGAGGGCCAGCCCGGCCGAGAGGGCGAGCACGGTGCGCTCGGCTGCCGGCCCCATCCAGAGCTGGGCGAGCTCGGCGCGCTCGGACGCGATCGTCACCACGACGAAGCCGGCGAGCCAGCAGATCGCGGCCGGGATGCCGGCGACCGCCGCCACGACGGCACCTGCCAGTGCGAGGACGGCGGAGAGCACCTGGACGGCCACGAGCGGCCGTGGCGCCCGGCGCCAGAGGGCGAGGTAGACGACCACGAACACGGCGGCGCCCTCGATCAGCAGCAGCTCTCCGAGCAGCAGCGGCGCGGGCGTCAGCAGCGCCAGTCCGCCGAGGCCGAGCAGTCCGGGAGCGAGGTAGGCCCAGGCCCGGCGGAGTGCCTGGGCACGCTCCAGGGCGATCAGGGTGCCGAGGAAGCCGAGCACCATCACCAGGCCGTGCACGTCGCCGGCACGCTCGGAGGGAACCGGAGCCCAGACCCCGAGCCTGACCAGGCCCGCGTTGAGCCCGGCGAGCAGGCAGCTTCCGCCGAGGGCGAGCAGGGCCAGCCGCGGCGCCGTCCGTCGGCCGGCGGCGACCGCGAGCGGCCGCGTGGAGGTGGGCGACGCCACACTGCCTCCTTTTATTACATCTGAACATGTAAAAAATAGCCTAGACTGGGCTGGTGAGCGAACCGGACCGGTGGGGACCCCTCCCCACACGCACGGACAGGCCACGGGCCGCCGCCCTGCGCGTCCTGCGGGCGCTGGTCGGATCCGACGGCATCACCGTCGCCGCCCTGTCCGAGCGCCTCGGCGGGCATCCCAACTCGATCCGCCTCCAACTCGAACGGCTCGTCGCGGCCGGGTTCGCCGAGACGGCGGTGCCGCCGTCCGATCGCAGGGGACGGCCGTCGCACGCCTACAC
>JAVHXR010000301.1 GCA_031119515.1 Propionicimonas sp. | reverse complement strand
ACCGACATTGCGTGCCTTCCTGGCGTTGTGCCGCGCGGTGAGGCTGCCGGGCGCCGTCAGCGGTGCCCGGCAGCCATGTCGTCACTGCTGGGCGAGGATCGCCGTGATCTGCTCGTTGTCAGCGTCGACGGTGCCGGCATTGTTGAGGACCTGGTTGCGCACCATCGTCACCCACGGGCTGCCGACCGCGTTGTAGGCCTGCTGGAAGTTGAGCGCGACCGGCGTCCCGCCCTTGGCCGCGACCTCGTTGATTGTCACCATCCGCGGGTCCTTGGCGGCGTACTCGTTGTTGGCGAGGTCGCCGCGGGAGACCGCGTCGTTGCCCTTGGCCAGAACGCCGACCTGGGCGTCCTCGGACATCATCCAGTTCAGGAAGTTCCAGGCCTGAGCGGCCTTCGTGGAGTCCTTCGAGATGCCGATGCCGTCGCCGCCGACGAAGGTGGACGCGCCGCCGCTGACCCCCGGGATGCCGGCCACGCCGGCGTCGAACGGGGTCGAGGCCATCAGGGTCGCGGGGTAGAACATCAGCCCGACCTTGCCCTCGGTGAAGCCTGCGGTCCAGGTGGGACCGGCCTCGTCCTGCGAGGACGGCAGCACCGCACCCTCGGCCCACAGGTCGCGCCAGGTGTCGTAGATCTTCTTCGCGTTGGCGCCGTTGAGCAGGGACTCGGTGCCCTCGGGGTTCATCACCTGGTCACCGGAGGCCCAGATGCTCGGGAACCAGGTGAACACCAGGCAGCCGCCGCAGTTGAGGCCGGTGGCGGTGCCGTAGACGCCGGGCTTGTTGAGCGCCTGGATCTTGCGGGCCGCATCGGCGTACTCGGTCATGTTCGCCGGCGCCTTGTCCGGGTCCAGCCCGGCCTCCTTGAACAACTCCTTGTTCCAGAACAGCATCGAGAGGTCCAGGACGAACGGCAGGACGTGCTCCTTGCCGTCCATCGTCCCGGCCGTGAGGTGGCCGGAGTTGATCGAGTCCTTGAACGGCATCGCGTCGATGCTGGAGCTGATGTCCTGGAACAGACCCTGCTTGACCCAGTTGGGGACGTAGACGATGTCGGCGGCGAACAGGTCGGGCAGGCCGTTGGAGCCGGCCGCGGCACCCACCTTCGCGACGTAGTCGTCGTTGGGGACGACGGTCAGCTCGACCTTGTTCTTGTGGCTGTCGTTGTAGGCCGCGACAAGGGCCTTGGCCTGCTTCTCGAGCGGCGCCCTGGTCCACAGGGTCAGGCTGGCGCCGTCGTCGGTGCCCTCCGCGCTCAGCGAGGGGGCGGCGGAAGGTCCGCTGGGGGCCGGGCCCCCACAGGCGGTCACGGCGAGCACCAAGGTGCTGGCGACCGCGATCCCGACGAGGCCACGCCCCCGCCGGTTGATGAAACTACCCATGTGTGTGAGCTCCTTGCTCGTCCTTGAGCGGGCCCCCTGGCGGAGGCCCGGATCCCGCATCGGGCTTCCAGTCACGCACTTCCCGAAAGTGCTCGAAACCCTTTTCGATGAGCCTAGCTACGGAGTAGCGTCGACGTCAAGGAGGATTGGCGATAGCCTTTGAGGGAACCCGCCACCGACTCGGACGGGTGGGAGAGGAGCCGACATGCACTCCGGGCAGCCGGCTGCACCCTACCCCGCCACGCTGAACGACGTGGCCAAGGTCGCCGGAGTGTCGCTGGCGACCGCGTCCAAGGCGATCAACGGCCGCGGCGACGTCGCCGAGTCGACCCGCAAGCGCGTGCTGGACGCCGCCGAACGGCTCGGCTTCACCCCCAACCAGTTGGCCCGCAGCCTGCTCGCCGGCCGCACCCACACCGTCGGCCTGCTCACCAGCGACCTCGAGGGCCGCTTCGTGATCCCGATCCTGATGGGAGCCGAGGACGCCTTCGGGGCCGGCCAGGTGAACGTCTTCCTGTGCGACGCCCGCGGCGACAACATCCGCGAGCAGCACCACCTGAAGGCACTGCTGAACCGCAGGGTGGACGGGATCATCGTGGTCGGCCGCCAGACCGACCCGCGTCCGTCCCTCGGCCAGAACGTGCCGGTACCCGTGGTCTACGCCTACGCGCCGTCCGAGGATCCCGCCGACCTGTCGCTCACTCCCGACAACGAGGCGGGGGGAAGGATGCTGGTCGAACACCTGATCTCCTGCGGCCGGACCCGGATCGCCCACATCACCGGCGATCCGGCCTACGCCGCCGCCCAGGACCGGGCCCGCGGCGTCCACGACGCGCTGGCGGCGGCCGGGCTCGAGTTGCACGGCGAGGTGATGTTCTCGGACTGGTCGGAGCGCTGGGGACGCGACGCGGCAGCGATGCTGCTCGAGCAGCACCCCGAGGTGGACGCGATCGCCTGCGGCTCCGACCAGATCGCCCGCGGCGTGCTCGACACCCTGCGCGACCTCGGGCGGCAGGTGCCCGAGGACGTCGCCGTGATCGGTTACGACAATTGGGAGGTGCTCACCACCAACGCCAGGCCGGAGCTGACCAGCATCGACGCCAACCTGCAGCAGCTCGGCCGGGAGGCGGCCCGGCACCTGTTCAAGGTGATGGGCACCAGCGAACCCCGTCCGGCCGGCACCCGGTACCTGCCGGTCCGGCTGGTGATTCGCGGCTCCACCATCGCCCGCCGCTGAGGATCGCCGACAGCCAGCGCCCAGGCACTGGCCCTCGACACCAGAGGCTGGCCCTCGACACCAGAGGCTGGCCCTCAACACCAGGCACTGGCCCCGACACAGCGCCCCCGTCACCGACAGCCAGCCCCCAGGCACTGGCCCTCAACACCAGGCACTCGCCCTCGACACCAGAGGCTGGCCCTCGACGCGACACCCCCATCGCCGCCCGCCCGCGCCCCGGGGCTGGCTGTCGGCGATGGAGGCGGGCTCCCGGCGGTCGCGGGTGCGCTCCCGGGAGGAGCGGCGGGTGCCCGACTCCTCGCCCGACCCGTCCGATCCGCGCCGGTCGAGGGGCCGCCGGACGGACGGTCACAGCATCCCCGGCTCACCGGAGGCGCTCTCGTGACCGGGCTGCTGGTCGCCGGGACCAGCTCGGACGCGGGCAAGTCGCTGATCACCGCCGGGCTGTGCCGCTGCGTGCGCCGACGCGGGATCGCGGTGGCGCCCTTCAAGGCCCAGAACATGTCGAACAACTCGATGGTCTGCCCGGACGGCGCCGAGATCGGCCGGGCACAGTACCTGCAGGCGATCGCGGCCGGCGTGGTGCCGGAAGCCGCCATGAACCCCGTCCTGCTCAAGCCGGGGACGGACCGGCGCTCGTTCATCGTGCTCCGCGGCGAGCCGGCCGGCACCCTCGAGGCCGGCGAGTACGCCACCGGTCGCGCCAGGCTCGCCGAGGCGGCCTTCGCGTCCTACACCGAACTGGCCGAACGGTTCGACGTCGTGCTGTGCGAGGGGGCGGGTTCGCCGGCCGAGATCAACCTCCGCGCCGGAGACTACGTGAACTTCGGGCTCGCCCGGCGCTTCGACCTGCCGGTGGTGCTCTGCGGCGACATCGACCGCGGCGGCGTCCTGGCCGCGATCTACGGCACCTGGGCGATCAGCGACCCCACCGACGCCGGGCTGCTCGCCGGCTACCTGATCAACAAGTTCCGCGGCGACCAGGCAATCCTCGAACCGGGACTCGCCGACCTCACCGCGCGCACCGGCCTGCCCTGCCTCGGCGTCGTGCCCTGGCTGCCCGAGGTCTGGCTGGACGGCGAGGATGCGCTCGCCTTCGCGAAATGGCCACGGCTGCCCGGACGACACGGCACCCTGCGGGTGGCGGCGATCCCGTTCCCGCGGATCTCGAACGCGACCGACCTGGACGCCCTCGCCGCCGAGCCGGGGATCGACGTGTTCACCACCACCAGCCCCGCCGAGGTCGCCGACGCCGACCTGGTCGTCCTGCCCGGCAGCCGATCGACGCTGGCCGACCTCGCCTGGCTGCGCGAACGGGGGCTCGCCGCGGCGGTAGCGGCGCGGGCAGAGGCCGGACGCCCCGTGCTCGGGATCTGCGG
>JAVHXR010000300.1 GCA_031119515.1 Propionicimonas sp. | reverse complement strand
GATGTCATTCCTGGAGCGGGGATGGACTACTCGGCGCTGATGTGGGTGCTGCTGTTCCTCACCGTGGTCACGTTCCTCACCGTCTCGGTGCTGCTCATCCTGTCCCGGGTCGAGTTGCGGCGGCAGCGGCGGGGGGCGGACCGGGCGGACGAGGCCGGGTACCTGTGGGTCTACCTGGTGCCGGCCCTCAACGAGGAGGTGACGATCGGGGACTCGGTCCGGCGGCTCGTCGACGTCCAGGCCACGCACAAGCTGATCGTCGTGATCGACGACGCCTCCGACGACCAGACACCGGTGATCCTCGCCCGGATCGCCGCCGAGGTCCCGGACCTGCGGGTGCTGCGGCGCGAACTGCCCAACGGCCGCAAGGGCAAGAGTGCAGGGCTGGACAACGCCTGGCAGTTCCTGCACGACGAGGTGCTCGCCGAAGCCCGGTACGCCCACTGGCCGACCGAGCGCGTGATCGTCGCCGTCGTGGACGCGGACGGCCGCATCCTGCCGGACGCACCAGGGGTGCTGGCCGGCGTGTTCGGCGACGACCGGGTGGGCGGCTGCCAGTGCCTGGTCCGGATCTACAACCGTGGCCGCTTCCTGACCTGGGCGCAGGACGTCGAGTTCGGCGTCACCGCCTACGCCTACCAGCTGGGACGATCAGCGCTCGGTACCGCCAACATGGGCGGCAACAGCCAGTACATGAGGCTGAAGACGCTCGACGACATCGCGGTCACCGACGGCCTGCCCGACGGCATCTCGCAAGGCCCCTGGCGGGACCGGCTGACCGAGGACCAGGACATCGGCGTGCGCGCGCTGCAGGCCGGGTGGCGGGGGGCCCACACGGTGGCCACCTCGGTCGACCAGCAGGGCGTCACCAGTGTCCGCCGGCTGTTCCGGCAGCGGGTCCGGTGGGCGCAGGGGGCCTGGCAGTGCGTCCCGCTGCTGCGGGGGGTCGGCCGGGTGCGGACCTCGGCGTTCGGGACCTTCGACCACGTCGTCTACCTGGTGATGCCGGTGATCGAGTTCCTGCTCGGGTTCGGGTTCACGCTCTCTCTCGTGCTGTGGGCGACCGGTGCCGTCCCCTACTTCGCGGCCTGGTGGCCGGCGGTGGTGTTCTTCCTGCTGATCGGGCTGTTCCCCAGCTACGTCGCGCTGGTGGCGGCGTTCGGCGGCGGCCTGCGGTCCTGGCTGCTGGCGGTCGTCGCCCTGCTGCCCTACATCGCCTACACCTGGCTGATCTGGCCGTCGGTGCCGCTCTCGCTGGCCCGTGAGCTGTTCGGGATCAGGGGCTGGGCGAAGACCGTCCGCGAGCCGCTGGACGCGAACCTGCCGAAAGGGATCGTGGTCGAGCCGGGACCAGCCGCGCTAGCGGACGGCCGTGCCGGCGAGGTAGCCGGCCAGCAACAGGACCACCGCGAGGTCGAACCCCGCAGCGAGCCGCGCCGGCGGGCGGGCGGCGGCCCGGCCGGGCCCTAGGACCAGCGCGACGAAGGCTGCCTTGGTGGCGACGGCGAAGGCAGCGGCGACGGTGCGCAGGTCCGGCAGGAAGGCGGCGGCGAGCAGCAGGGCGCCGCAGGCCGCGACGCTCGCCCCCCAGTGCCGGACGACGGCGAGCACCCCCGGGGTGTCCGCGTCCTCGCCGAAGAAGCGCCCCAGCACGGCGTGCGGTGCGACGAGTGCCTGCAGCAGCGAGAGTGTGCCGAGCCCGGCGAGCGCGAACAGCCACGGCGAGACGACCTGCCAGAACGCCGCCATGGTCGCCCCCTGCCCTGGTGGGCCCCCGGCTGGACCGGCGAGCCCCGTGGCGCCAGATCGTAGGCCCGCGGGTGGGGTGGACGGAAGGCTGCCGACGTCGCGGACGCGAACCAGGGCACCCGACGCAGAGAGACTCCCGACCGGCGAAACCCCCCTCCGCCGGCTCGGGAGCCGTTACTGCGACCGTATGCGCCCGGTTCAAGCGCCCGTTGGGGTGGGCGTGACGGACACCCCGAAGGCTAGTGCAGATTGGTGTCACCCGGAAGAGGGACGCGGGGAGAATTCTGCAATCTTGCCGTAACTCCCGTCCCGGCGAGACTCCAGGGCGACTCAGCCGGCCGCGGCGAGCGCGAACGGCAGCACCGCCGGGGCGCCGGCCAGGCGCAGCAGGCGTCCGGCGAGCGCGAGCGTCCAGCGGGAGTCGACCAGGTCGTCGACCAGCAGGACCGGGCCGTCCAGCCGCCTGATCCGGTCCGCCATCGCGGCTGGCACCCGGAACCGACCTGACAGGTCGCGCACCCGGTAGGCGGAGTTCACCGACCGGCTGAGCGGGCCCGCCGCGGGCGAGAGTTCGAGCGGGCCGAGCGGTTCCAGCCGTCCGGCCCGCCCGATCCCGGCGGCCAGCGACGCGACCAGCCGCGGCCGCCCCAGGCTCGGAACCCATGCGACAGCGACCGGCCGGGCCGGCCAGTCCCACTCCCGCAGCGCCTGCAGGCAGGCCGTCGCGAGCGCGGGCGGCACCTCGGCGTCGAGCGGGCGCCCGTCGGCGTCGGCGGCGAAGAGGCTCCGCAGCGCGCCGCCCCATCCCAGGTCGGAGAGCCGCGCCACCGTCCGGCCCTCGAGGACCTGCTCGGCGGCGTCGATCCGCCCCTTCAGCGGCGTACCGTCGGCGGTGACGCCCAGCCGGTCGAGCCCGGTCGGCCACTGGGAGCGCACCTCGATCGGCACCCCGACCCGGCCCAGCGCCGCCCGCGCCGCCTTGACGCCGTCGCCGGCGAGCGCGGTCGGGTACCACGCCCCCGCGCACCGGTCGCAGCGGCCGCACGGCGCGCTGTCGGGATCGTCGAGCTGCCCGGTCAGGAACGCCATCCGGCAGCCGCCCAGGCGCTCGTAGTCGAGCATCGCCTGCTGCTCGTCGCGGCGCGCTGCCGAGATCCGGGCGTAGCGTTCGGTGTCGTACACCCATGGGGCGCCGGTCCGGATCCAGCCGCCGGGGACCGCCGCGACGGCGCCGTCCACCGCCAGCACCTTGAGCAGGAGTTCCAGCGGGCTCCGCCGGATGTCGACCCTGACCTCGAGCGCCGGCACCGACAGCGGGCCGTCCGCGGCGGCGAGGGCCGCCAGGACGGCGTCCGCCTTCTCCTGGGTCGGCATCGACGCGGTGGCGAAGTAGTGCCAGATCTCGCGGTCCTCGACGCCCGGCAGCAGCAGGACGTCGGCGCTCGCCGTCGCCCGCCCGGCCCGGCCCACCTGCTGGTAGTAGGCGACCGGCGAGCTGGGTGCCCCGAGGTGGACGACGAAGCCGAGGTCTGGCTTGTCGAAGCCCATCCCCAGGGCGGAGGTCGCCACCAGCGCCTTCACCTCGTTGCGCTTCAGGGCGTCCTCGGCCGCCAGCCGGTCGTCGGGGTCGGTGCGGCCGGTGTAGGCCAGGACGCGGTGGCCGGCGGCGTTGAGCAGGTCGGCGGCGTCCTGGGCGGCGGCGACGGTGAGGCAGTACACGATGCCGCTGCCGGCCAGCTCGCCGAGGTGTTCTGCCAACCAGGCCAGGCGTCGCCAGGGTGTCTCGAGCTCCAGCACCCCCAGGCGCAGCGAGTCGCGGGCGAGCGCGCCGCGGAGGGTGTGGACGGCATGGCCGCCCGCGGCGAGCTGCTCCTCGATGTCGTGGACCACGCGGGCGTTCGCGGTGGCGGTGGTGGCGAGGACCGGGACCTCGCCGGGGAGCGCGGCTATCAGGTCGCGGATCCGGCGGTAGTCGGGCCGGAAGTCGTGGCCCCAGTCGCTGATGCAGTGCGCCTCGTCGACCACCAGCAGGCCCAGCCGGTCGAGGATCTGTGGCAGCTGCTCGTCGCGGAAGCGCGGGTTGACCAGTCGCTCGGGCGAGACCAGCAGGACGTCGACGTCGTCGGCTGCCAGCCGGGCCTCGACCTCCCGCCACTCGGTGACGTTGGCGGAGTTGATCGCCGCCGCCCGGACCCCGGCACGCCCGGCGGCCGCCACCTGGTCGCGCATCAGCGCGAGCAGGGGTGAGACGATC
>JAVHXR010000019.1:7131-15895 GCA_031119515.1 Propionicimonas sp. | reverse complement strand
TCTCTGTGGCACTGTCCCGCGGGTCACCCCGGGTGGGCGTTACCCACCACCCTGCTCTGTGGAGTCCGGACTTTCCTCAGCGTGTCTGCTGCGATCACCCGGCCGGCTCATCCGCTACCAGCCTACCGGTCCCGGCGGTTGCCGCCACTTTCTGCCTCCTGCGGGCCGCGCCCGACATATCGTCCGGCCAGGGCCCGTGGGAGGCAGAATCTGGCGGGTCAGTGGTCGAGGGTCGCGAAACCTACCTTGCCGGTGAGCAGGTCGGCGGTGACCAGGGCCGCGTCGACCGTGCCGCCGAGGACGAGGCCGCGGCCCCGTACCACAGCCTCGACGGCAGGCTCGTCCAGCTGCATCACGCCACGGTCACCGCGCTCGTCCAGCTCGAGCACGTCCCCGGTGAACACCTGTCCCATCCGGGGTGCGAGCAGCATCGCCTCGACCCGGTCGACGATGCCCCGCTCGTAGGCCTTCACCCGCCGGTTGGACGCGTCCATCTCCGTGGCGACGGCCTCCATCGCTGCCAGCACCCACTCCGGGACCGGGTCGCCGGCGCTCAGCGCGACGCAGATCTCGGAGGCGTACCGGTCGACCAGGCGGCGCAGCGGCGCCGTGACGTGCGCGTACGGGGCGGCGATCGCGGCGTGGATCGCCTGGCCAGGCGGGTTGCCCCCGGCGAACGGCGCATAGCTCGCCCCCCGGAACAGCATCGTGCAGGCGTTGAGCATCGCGGCGTGCGTCGCCAGCGACGGGTCGAGGCTGCGGACGAAGTCGGGGTACCCGACCTCCCGCGGCCACGCGATCCCGAGCGCGTTCGCGGTCCGACGGAGCTTCGCGATCCCCGACTGCTGGGCCGGCGGCAGCGTCCGCAGGATGCCGGTGCCGCCGTCGAGCATGAGGGACGCGGCCGCCATCCCGGTGGCGAGGGAGAGTTCGGCGTTCCAGCTCTCCACCGGGAGCAGCGAGCGGTAGGTGAGCCGCCAGTGCGTCCCGTCCGCGACGATCTCCTGGGCGGGGACGCCGAGGCTGACGCCGTGGCGGGCGGCCTCCAGGTGCAGCCGAAGCAGCCCGATCTCCCGCAGCAGCACCAGCTGCTCGTCGTCGGTGCCCTCGTCGAGGGCCCGCTGGACGCCGGGGTAGTCGAGTTGGCGCCGGCTGCGGACGATCGCCCGCCCGACCCGGGTGTCGGTGAGCTCGCCGTCGCCGTCCAGCGAGAGTTCCCACACCAGCGCCGGCCGGTCCTGTCCGGCCAGCAGGCTGGCGGCGCCTTCGGAGAGCACCGTCGGGTGCAGCGGGGTGCGGTGGGTCGGGGCGTAGAAGGTCTGGCCGCGGGCGTGGGTCTCGGCATCGAGCGCGCCACCCGGCGAGACGAACGCGGCGACGTCGGCGATCGCGTACCGCAGCAGGTAGCCGCGGCCCTGCCGGGAAAGGTGCATCGCCTGGTCGAGGTCGGTCGAGCCGGGCGGGTCGAGGGTGAGGAACGGGAGGTCGGTCAGGTCCCGCCGGGCTGGCTTCGGAGCCGCCGCCGCGGCCTCGGCCTCGGCCTGGGCCGCTGCCGGGTACCCGTCGGGAACGTCCAGTTCCTCGCGCAGCCGACGCAGCGCCGCCCGCAGCAGGGGCGGCTCGTCGAGCCGCAGCCGGACCTGGCGAGCGGGCACGGCCTACCGCCCGGCCTGCGGCTCGCGGTCGGCGGCGTCCGGGCGCCGGCGGGCCATCAGCCCTCGGCCCCGCGCACCAGGATCCGGTCGCACTCCTCGCAACGCACCACCTCGTCCGGCGCGGCGGACTGGTAGGACGCCAGCGCGGTCGGGGTGGCCTCGAGCTGGCAGCCGCCGCAGCGGCGTCCCTTCAGCGCGCCCACGCCGACGCCTCCGCTGCGATCGGCGATCCTGCGGTACAGCGCCACCAGGTCCTCGGGCAACCCGGCGGCCAGCTCGTCGCGGGCCGCGCGCCGCGAGGCGAGCTCGGCGTCGATCGCGGCGACCTGCTCATCGCGGGAACCGATCAGTGCGCGCAGCGAGGTCTCCAGCCCGGTGCGCTGCTCCACCAGCCCGGTGTGCTCGGCGGTCGCGGCCTCGAGCTTCTCCATCACCTCGAGCTGGATGTCCTCCAGGTCGGAGATCCGGCGCTTGAGGTGTTCGATCTCGTCGATCAGCGCGGTCAGCTGCTTGCCGTCGGTGACGACGCCGTCGTCGAGCCGCCTCTGGTCGCGGACCCGCCGCTCCTTCACCGGCACCAGGTCGGACTCGGCCTTCTCCAGGTCGAGTTCGAGGTCGCTGACCACCGTCCGGGCGGCCACGATCGCCTCGCCGAGTTCGGCGCGGGTGCGCTGGCCCTGGGCGATCCGGGCCAGCTCGGGCAGGCTCCGGCGCCGGTGCTCGAGCTGGGCGATCGCCGTATCGACAGCCTGCAGGTCGAGCAATCCTCGTTGCGCCTGGGGGGCAGCCCTCATCACGTCTCCTTGTCGTCGCTCAGAGACTACCGGTGGTCGCGTGGCAATAGGATCGCGGCATGACCGACCAGCCCGCCAGCGAGGCCCCGACCGAGCTCCCGAACCGCCAGACCCCGTTCTCGGAGGCCTTTCGCCAGTTCATCCCCGAGGGTTGGGCCCCCTACCCCTCCGGGCTGCCGGCCGCCCTGCCGGCGACGGCGTGGACCAGCGACCGGCGGGACGCGATTGCGGCGCAGTTCCCGGGCGAGCGGATCGTGGTGCCGGCCGGCGGGCTGAAGGTGCGTGCGAACGACACCGATTTCCGCTACCGCGCGCACTCGGCCTTCGCCCACCTCAGCGGGCTGGGCGGCGACCGCGAGCCGGACGCCGTCCTCGTCCTCGAACCCACCGACGCCGGCCACGACGCGGTGCTCTACTTCAAGCCGCGGGCACCCCGCACCGACCAGGAGTTCTACGCCGACGCCCGCTACGGCGAGATGTGGGTGGGGCAGCGGGAGTCGCTGGCGGAGATGGCTGCGCTGACCGGGCTGGACGTCGCTCCGATCTCTGAGCTGGACGCCGCGCTGGCCAAGAACGTGGCGGTGACCCCGGTCCGGCTGGTCCGTGAGGCCGACGACGTCCTCACCCGGCGGGTGGACGCGCTGCGGACCGAGGCCGGCGTCGACACCGCGGCCGCGACCGCCGCCGACGCCGAACTGGCGGTCGCGCTCAGCGAACTGCGGCTGGTCAAGGACGCGTTCGAGGTCGACCAGTTGCGCGACGCCTGCCGGATGACCGCCACCGGCTTCGAGGCCGTGGTGGCGGATCTGCCGGAGGCGGTCCGGCGCGGCCGGGGCGAGCGCTGGGTGGAGGGCATCTTCGGGCTGCACGCCCGGCACCAGGGCAACGCGATCGGGTACGACACCATCGCCGCCGGGAGCGACCACGCCACCACGCTGCACTGGATCCGCAACGACGGCGACCTGCGCGACGGCGACCTGCTGCTGCTCGATGCCGGCGTCGAGGTCGAGTCCCTCTACACCGCCGACATCACCCGGACACTGCCGGTGTCGGGGACCTTCTCCCCCGCCCAGCGGAAGGTCTACGAGGCGGTGCTGGAAGCCCAGCAGGCCGGGATCGACGCCGCCCGGCCGGGCGCGAGGTTCTCCGACGTGCACGCCGCGGCGATCGCCGTGATCGCGCGCAGGCTCGAGGAGTGGGGCCTGCTGCCGGTGTCGGCGGCGGAGTCGCTCGATCCCGGCACCGGCGGGCAGCACCGCCGCTGGATGGTGCACGGCACTTCCCACCACCTCGGCATCGACGTCCACGACTGCGCCCAGGCCCGCAACCAGAACTACCGCGAGGCCCAGCTGAGGCCGGGCATGGTGATCACCGTCGAGCCCGGGCTGTACTTCAAGAGCACCGACCTGCTCGTGCCGGAGGAGCTGCGGGGCATCGGGGTGCGGATCGAGGACGACGTCGTGATCACCGACGACGGCTGCGAGATCCTGTCCGCGCACCTGCCCCGCCACCCTGACGAGGTGGAGGCCTGGATCGCCGACATCCTGGCCCGCGGCTGAGTCCTCCCGGGACGCTGGGACCGTCCCCGTCCGGGACAGATCAGGAGGGGCGGGTGAGGTACTTGTCCAGCCGCCTGCGCAGTCCACGGCCGAGCCGGGGCTCGGCCGCCAGCGCCGGCAGGAGATCCGGCCGGGTGGTTCCGGCGCGGAAGGCATACCCGACGGTGAGGTCGTGGTCGGGCACCTCGACGACGGTGACGGGGTCTCCCGCGGCCACCGTCCCGGGCTCGATCACCCGCAGGTAGGCACCCGGTACACCGTGCTCGGTGAACCGCCGCACCCAGTGCGGCTCGTCCACGAACCCGGCGAAGACCGAGCACGGGATCCGGACGCCGGTCAGTTCGAGCAACGCGGTGCCGACCCGCCAGCGCTCCCCGATCCGCGCGCCCTGGACGTCCAGTCCCACGGTGGTGAGGTTCTCCCCGAAGCTGCCCGGCGCCAGCGGGCGGCCTAGTTCGGCCTCCCAGTGGGCGTAGTCCTCGCGGGCGAAGGCGTAGACCGCCTGGTCGTGGCCGCCGTGGCGCTCCAGGTCGGCGATCTCGTCGCCCTCGACGCCGAGGGGGTGCAGCCGGACGGGGCCCGCGACCGGGCGCTTGTCGATCCCGGTCCGCTTGAGCGCGCCGTGCCCGGTCGGACGGATCCGGCCGGTGCTGACCGCTTCGACGTGCGCCATGGGGCGAGCTTAGGCCGGCACCGTCCCACCAGCGGATGGTCCCGGCGACGCGAGACGGCCGGCGACCCTAGAGTGCTGCCCGTGACTGATCCGAAGCAGACCAAGGTTGTTCTCGACGAATCCGAAATGCCGACGCACTGGTACAACATCGTCGCCGACCTGCCCACGCCGCCGCCGCCGCACCTGCACCCCGGCACCCAGCAGCCGCTGGTCCCCGAGGACCTCGCGCCGCTGTTCCCGATCGGGCTGATCCTGCAGGAGGCCTCCACCGAGCGCTGGATCGAGATCCCGCAGGAGGTGCACGACATCTACCGGCTGTGGCGCCCGGCCCCGTTCTTCCGGGCCCTGCGGCTGGAGAAGGCGCTCGGCACCACGGCCCGGATCTACTACAAGTACGAGGGCGCGTCGCCGGTCGGGTCGCACAAGACCAACTCGGCGGTGCCGCAGGCCTACTTCAACAAGCTCGACGGCCGGACCCGGCTCACCACCGAGACCGGCGCCGGCCAGTGGGGCTCCGCGCTGGCGTTCGCGTCCCAGATCTTCGGCCTGCAGTGCGACATCTGGCAGGTCCGCAGCAGCTACGAGGGCAAGCCCTACCGCCACGTCCTGATGGAGACCTTCGGCGCACACGTGGTGGCGAGCCCGTCCGAGCTCACCCAGGCCGGACGCGCGCTGCGCGAGCAGTTCCCCGACACCACCGGCTCGCTCGGGATGGCGATCTCCGAGGCTGTCGAGGCGGCGGCCACCGACCCGAACGCCGCCTACTCCCTGGGCAGCGTGCTGAACCACGTCCTGCTGCACCAGACCGTGATCGGCCAGGAGGCGGTCAAGCAGCTTGCCCTGTTCGGCGAGGAGTCGGCCGACTACGTCTTCGGCTGCGCCGGCGGCGGGTCGAACTTCGGCGGCCTGGCGTTCCCGTTCCTGCGGGAGAACCTCGAGGGACGCGCGCAGGCCGAGATCGTCGCCTGCGAGCCGAAGGCGGCGCCGTCCATGACCGAGGGCGAGTACCGCTACGACTTCGGCGACACCGCCCACCTGACCCCGCTGCTGAAGATGTACACCCTCGGGCCGGACTTCGTGCCCGCACCGGTCCACGCCGGCGGCCTGCGGTACCACGGGATGGCACCGCTGGTCAGCCACTGCTACCACGAGGGGCTGATCGGCGCCGTCGCGATCCCGCAGCTGGAGGCGTTCGAGGCCGGGGTCCTGTTCGCCCGGGCCGAGGGGATCGTCCCGGCGTCGGAGTCGAACCACGCGATCGCCGGCGCGCTGCGGCAGGCGCGGGCTGCAACCGAGGCCGGGGAGTCGCCGGTGATCGTGATCGGCGTCTCGGGGTCGGGCCAGCTGGACCTGCCGGCCTACTCCGAGTTCCTCGCCGGCCAGATGGCCGAGGGCTGAGCCGCCGGCGAGCACCGGGAGACCTGGTGAGGCGGGTGGTGTCCGCGCCGCCCGTCCTCGCCGCGCCCCATACGCTGTGAGTTCAGGCGCCCCCACACCCCTCAGCTCACAGCCTGACCTGCGCCCCGGACACGCTGTGAGTTCAGGCGCCCCCACACCCCTCAGCTCACAGCCTGCGGTCAGCCCTGCCTGGGCTCATCCCCGGACGGGACGGACGGCGGCGACTGGCTCTCGGGATAGCCCAGGCCGGTGTGGTGACCGCCCGGCCCGAAACCGCCCGGCCCGTACGGCTGAGGCGGGTAGGGCGGCTGAGGCGGGTAGGGCGGCTGAGGCGGGTAGGGCATCGGCGGGTAACCGGCGGACGGGTACCCGACCGGCGGCTGGGTGGGCGGGTAGCTCACCGGTGGCTGGCCGACAGGCGGGTAGCCCATCGGCGGCTGGCCGACCGAAGGCTGCTGCGGGAACGGGGAAGGCTGCGGGTAGGGCACCGGCGGCGGAGCGACCCGCGGGTCGAACTGGGCCGCCCGGACGCCCGGCAGGCTGGTCAGCAGTTCCCGCGCCTGGGTGGCCACCTTGTGCTCGCTGAGGAGCTCGTAGCGGGTGGCGACGGTCCGGCTGACCGAGGTGAAGTCGCGCTTGCCCTGGCTCATCCAGTAGCTCAGGGCCGAGAACGCGATCCCGATCAGGATGCCGATCGCCAGGGCGGAGACGATCAGGACCAGGAAGTTGGTGCCCGGCATGAACAGCCACATCAGGAAGGTCACCAGCAGGCCCGTGGAGAGGCCGCTCTGGACCCCCTGGCCGATCACCGTCCCCCAGGTCCGGCGGCCCAGCACCCGCTCGATCGAGCGCAGGTCGGTGCCGACGATGGCCAGGTTCTCGACCGGGAAGTGGGCGTCGGCCAGGTGGTCGACCGCCTTCTGGGCGTCCTCGTAGGTGCCGAACACTCCCACCGACTGCGGGAACTCCAGCTGGAACAGGCTGGCAAGCTTCGGGGATTGCTGGGTCATCGGCCCGACTCCATTCCGGCCGCGCGTCCGCGGGCCACGATCGCAGCGGCGAGCTTCACGCCGGCTTCGTCCACCATCTCCTCGTCCACCACAATGGCACCCACGGCCCCGCCTGCGACAGCCGTGGCCGCGGCGTAGGCGTCCTGGATCCGCAGCGCGCGGTCGAAGTCGGCCTGGCGCGGCGAGTACACCTCGTTGCCGGCGTCGACCTGAGCCGGGTGCAGCACCCACTTGCCGTCATAGCCCAGGGCCGCGCTGAGTTCGGCCGAGCGGCGGAACCCCTCGACGTCGCGGATGGCGACGAACGGCCCGTCGATCGCCTGCAGCCCGTTCGCCCTGGCCGCGACCAGGATGGACATCAGGACGTGGTGGAACGCGTCGGCCGGGTAGCCGGCCGGCTGGGCGCCGACGTTGAGGCCGCCCATGCCGAGGCTCGCCATGAAGTCGCCCGGCCCGAACACCAGGCTCTGCAGCCGGGGGCTGGCGGCGGCGATCCCTGTGACGTGGAGCAGTCCGACGGCGTCCTCGATCTGCACCTCGAGCCCGATCCGGCCGACCGGCAACCCCGCGGTGTGCTCGACCTGGGTGAGCAGGAGGTCGAGGGCCTGCACCTGGGCGGCCGACTGGGTCTTGGGCAGGACGAGGGCGTCGATCCGGGCGCCTGCGCCGGTGACCACCTCGATCACGTCGCCGTAGGTCCACGGGCTCTCCCAGCCGTTCACCCGGACGGTGAGCAGCGGCGCGGCGAAGCCACCGGAGTTCAGCGCCCCGACGATGCGCGTCCGCGACTCCACCTTCACCGCGGGTGCGACGGCGTCCTCGAGGTCGAGGAACAGGGCGTCCACGCCCAGTCCCCTGGCCTTCGCGATGAACCGGTCGGAGGAGCCGGGGACGGCGAGCACGGTGCGGCGGGTGGCAGTCACCCCTCCAGCCTACGGGCACCCACGAGGGACCGGCGGCGCCGGGAGGGGGCGTCCCACCCGGACCCGACCGGGAGTCACGCCCCGGCGGCGTCCAGCGCAGCCAGTGCGGCCGGCAGCGACGACACCACCCGCTGGCCTACTGCCGGCAGGCCGACCAGCAGCGCCGAGACCACCTCCTCCCGGGTCGCGCCGGCCCGGACCGCCGCAGCGACGTGGAACGGCAGCCCCGACTCCATCCCGGCGGCCGCGAGTACCGCGAGGTAGGCAAGTTCCTCGGTCCTGGGGTCGAGCGCGCTCGCCTCGGCCAGGCCGTGCACCATCGCCATCCAGGGCTGCTGGAAGCCGGGAGCGTGCTCGCCGAAGGCGGAGAAGGCCGCGGAGACTGTCATCGTGAGGTTCCTTTCGTGGTGGGTCGGGGTAGCGGGACGTGGGTGCTCGCGGGCTCACATCCGCCGCAGCAGCGAGAGAATCTCGCTCTCCTGTTCGTCGCGATGGGCCTCCGGCCGTGCGGCGGCCGGCGGAATCTCCTTGCCATCCTGTGGCCGTCCCGGACCGCGTCCGGTCGCCAGCCACTCGAAATGCACCTGGGTCACCACCGCGATGCGCGCCAGATGCTGCACGCTGGGGCAGGTGCCGCCATCGCGTTCCCACTGGGCGACCGCACTGCGGCAGACGCCTGTTTCCTGGGCCAGTTGCGCCTGCGAAAGACCTGCAGTCACCCGCGCCTTCCTGATGCGGTCACTCATCATCAC
>JAVHXR010000019.1:0-7121 GCA_031119515.1 Propionicimonas sp. | reverse complement strand
TCGGCGGCGGAGCCGAGGAACTGGTCGACGGCGATCGTGAGGCTCTCGACCACCCACATCGCCAGGATCGCGGTCGCGGTGAGGTAGCCCCACGCGAGCCCGCGCCACAGCCAGGCGCCGGCGAGCGCCATCAACGGCAACCAGAAGGCCAGGTCCTGGATCTGCCCGGGCGCTGTGGCCAGGCCGGTGCCGGCGAGGAAGCCGGGGTCGGCCCCTTCGAGGCTTCCCGGCACGACCCGCACCAGCCAGGCCGCAGCGTTGAGCGCCGCGACCACCCAGCAGAAGACCGCGATCGGCCGGCGCGGGCCGGGTCGCACCCGCTCCCCGAAGCCGGGCACGTCGATCGCCCACAACACTGCCAGCAGCGACCACAGGGCCAGCCCGAAGGTCGCCAGGTAGGCCAGGAAGAGGCTGTTGAACGGCGTCGCGAACAACAGCATGAACGCGTTGTACAGCAGGTAGCCGATCGCCGCCAGCCACAGCGGAAGCGAGCGGCTGCGGCCGTGCCGGACGTCCAGCTGCGAGCCGAGCAGCATCGGCACCCCCACCAGCGCCATCACCAGCGCGGTGCCGCGTGCCGAGCCGGCCATCACCGCCGGCCCGCGCAGCACCCCCTCGGCGGTGAAGGTGGGAATCGCCGCGGCGAGCGCCGCGACACCGAGCCCGACGGACAGCCCATGGGCGAGCGGGGAGGGGACGAGACCGGCCCGTGGCCCGGGCACTCCCTGACCGGACGTCGCCGGGTGGGGGAAGAAGGCGGTCATCGGTCCTCCAGCTCGACCGCGCGGTTCGCGGCCCGGCCACCGGGGACGGACGCCCACCGGGTGGCCTGGCCTGCAACGCTACTCGCCGGATCGGCGCGCCGGAGGCGGACCGAAGACTTCGCTCCCGGCCCGCCGCTGGCCGGCGGCGCGCACCCACGAACGCCCTCAGCCGGCGGGCCTCACAGCACCAGGCCGTGGCCGAACCGGAACAGCGGGTCGTCGAAGCCGGGCAGGTCCTCGGGGTGGGCGCGGACGTCGTCCATCGACCGCGGCAGGTCGAACGGCAGCCGTCCCCGCGGCGGCACCCGGGAGGTCACCGCGTCGGCGTACCCGGGGTCGCCGGTTCCGAAGCTGACCGTGACCGCGGCGCTGAACTCCAGCAGCGGGGTCAGGATCGCAGGCCGGTCACAGGCCACGTCGACGAGCAGCGGGCAGTGCGCGGCGATCCGGCGCAGCCGCACCACGAGGCCGGGCGGGAAGTCGAGCCCGCCCTGGTGGAACCACGCCTCGAGGAAGAGGTCGGACCGGGGATCGAAGGGCGCCGCCAGCCTGACGATCGCCAGGTCGGCCTGCTCCGGCGCGCCTACCGGCTCGAAGGCCGCGCCCAGCCCGGCGACGTCGAAGCCCTCGGCGTACACCCGGCCGCCTGCGAGCAGCGGTAGCAGGCCGTCGTTGGCCACCACGGTCACCGATTCCGACTGCGCACGCCGTCCCTCGGCGACGAACGCGTCGCTGCCGACCACCGCTGCCGCCTCCTCCTCGTCCACGAACGGGTTGTCGAACAGCCCCAGGTCGAACTTCACCGCCAGCAGCCGGCGCACCGAGGCGTCCAGCCTGGTCTCGGCGACGCGCCCCGACGCGACGAGCTCGACCAGCAGCTCCGCGCACTCCTCGCCCCCGAACTGGTCGACTCCTGCGTCGAGGACGCGTTCCATCCGGCTGGCCGGATCGAGGTGCTCGACCCCCCAGGCCCGGGCCGGGAGCACCTGCTCGCCGACGTGGTTGTCGTTGACCAGCTCCCAGTCGCTGAGCACCACTCCGTCGAAGCCGAGCTCGTCGCGCAGCAGCCGGCAGGTGATCCGCCGGTTGTAGCCGAAGCCGACCGGGTCGACCGGTTCGCCGTCCAGCTCCAGCCCGACCGGCATCCCGTAGTACGGCATGATCCCCGAGGTCCCAGCATCGATCAGCGCCCGGAACGGCAGCAGGTGGTCGGCGAACCGCGCCGCCGGGTAGACCTGCTCGCGGCCGTAGGGGAAGTGGGCGTCCTCGCCACCGGCCTGGGGGCCGCCGCCGGGGAAGTGCTTGGTCGTGCACGCCACCGAGTCCGTCCCCACCCGTCCCCGCTGCAGCCCTTCGAGGTAGGCGACGCCGAGCCGGGCCACCAGACCGGGATCCTGGCCGAAGGTCCCGGCCTGGCGCGCCCAGCGTGGCTCCGTCGCGAGGTCGGCGGTCGGGTGCAGCGCCGCCCGGATCCCCAGCGCCCGGTACTCGGCGTTCACCACCTCGGCGAACCGGCGGACCCGCTCGGGGTCGCGCAGCGCGGCCATCCCCAGCGGCTCGGGCCACTGGGACAGCCCGCGGGCCGCGAAGGAGGCCCCGGCGTTCTCCACGAAGGAGTGGCGCGGGTCGGTCGAGACCGTGACCGGGATGCCGTGCGGCGCCCGTTCGGCGAGCCGCTGGAGGTTGTTCGACCACCGCGCGGCCAGCCGCGGCTCGGGCAGGGCGTGCACGTTGAAGTGGTTGAGGTGCTTGCCGAGCACCACCTCGGCGGTCCCGGACTTGCTGATCGCTCCGGGCCCGGTCAGCAGCCCGCCGTCCGCGCCGGCCTCGATCACCGTGTGGAACATCAGCCCGGCCTTCTCGGCCACGCCCAGCCGGCCGAGCAGGTCCTCGACCCGCGCCGCCGTCGGGAGCCTGGCGTCCTCGAACGGGTCGAGCCGGCCGTTGTGGTTCAGGTCGCGGTAGCGGGCACCGTCGAAGGCGACCAGGGTGTGGGGCTCCACGCTCAGTCCAGCCCGGCTCCGAAGCGCTCCATCGCCAGCAGCGGACGCAGCCGGCGCTCCACCGTCGCGGTGGCGAAGGCCCGGCGCAGCAGGTCGCGTCCCATCGCGTTGCCGAGCGCTCCCATCACCATCGCCTGGTCGAGGGAGAGGTAGCGCCGGGCAACCGTCCCGGATCGGGCGGCGATCGCGTCGAAGAAGCCGCCGTCGCCGTAGCCCTCGTAGTCCCGCTGCAGCCTCACCAGGTTGGCGTAGGCCTGCCGCGGCTCGTAGGCCAGCGCGAGGAAGGCGGCGTGCGGGGTGACCACGCCGTCGCCGAAGTCGGGGTTCGGGTTGGTCGCCGGCCGGCAGTCGCCGAAGCCTGCGTCGTAGTTGGTCCGCTCCTGGTCTGAGAAGTAGCCCTCCGGGTTCAGTCCGAGCGCGTCGACGCCGTACTCGCGGTAGCCGCCCTCGGGGTTGGAGGACGGGGAGAAGCCCCAGATGCCGTAGCCCGCCTCGTCGAGGCCGTGCTCGCGCTGGGCGCGGACGTGGAGTGGGTGGTTGATCCGCCAGGACCGCGGCGCCCAGCTCGCCTCGGGGACGAACACGTCCGGCATCAGCTCCTCGAACATGCTGCCGCCCCAGCCCGGGACGATCCGCATCCCGCGGTACCGGTAGGCACCCTCGTACACGTCGAGACCGAGGTAGGTGCGGGTCTCCCCCACCGGCTGCGACTCGTGCCAGGACCAGTCGCAGCTGGCCGGGAAGGTGCGCCACATCGCGAAGTAGTGGTGTCGCGGGACCTGTCCGGTGGCGATCCCGAGATAGCTGGTGATCCGGGTCTCCGACACGGTGGTGTCGTAGTGGTGGTTGGTGTACCAGACGTCCGGGCCGACACCGATGTGGTTGCCCTGGAACACCGAGGCGCCGGGCGGGGTCTCCCCGTCGTAGAAGCCGCCGTGCATCAGGCCGCCGGGACGGGGAGCGTCGGGGTTGTAGAACATGTCCCAGCGCATCGCCGAGAACAGCCGGTCGGCCAGCTTCCGCGCGCCGGGGACGGCGTTGCGCACCACCCACAGCGCGGTGCCGAGCCAGCCGTTGTCGACGCTGGAGAGGAACGGGTACACCCGGCTGCCGTCCCCCGGCCAGGTGGTGATCACCTCTCCGGTCGCCTCGTCGTACCAGTTGTAGAACATCCCCGACGGCTCGTGGTGCCGGAGCCGGGCGACCGTCTCCAGGGTCTGCCGGCACCGCCGGGTGCACTCGCCGCTGCTGATCAGGCCGAGTTCGCGGGCGACGACAGCACTCCACAGGTAGCCGCCGATGTTGGTCGGGGAGGTGTAGCCGCTGCGGTCGGCGGCGGCCAGCGAGGCGGGGATGTTGTCCGCCGGCAGCCCCGTCCCCGGGTCTGTCATGGCGACCAGGGACCGCCAGGTCGCCTTCGCCCAGCCGAGCATCCTGCGGGGGTCGGGTGTCCCCGACCCCGCGCCGGGACGGCCGGCGGGCACTGCGGACGCGATGCCGGCGGGCAGCCCGGCGGCCGCTCCGGCGGCGAGGGTGCCGGCGAGCAGCGTCCGGCGGGGAATCGTGGATCCGGTCATGGGATGGGGTCCTTCCGGGATGAGGTCACTTGATTCCGGTGGTGGCGATGCCTTCGATGAAGTGCCGCTGGAACGCGAGGAAGACCGCCAGCAGCGGCAGGACGACGACGCACGCGCCGGCGAGCAGGAGACCGTACTGGGTGTTGTTCTGGCCGGTGGAGTAGAGCGCGAGCGCCACCGGCAGGGTGTAGGTCGCCTCGGACTGGGCGACCACGAGCGGCCAGAGGAAGTTGTTCCACGAGCCCAGGAAGGTGAGGATCCCGAGGGTCGCCAGCCCGGGCCCGCACAGGGGCAGGATGATCCGGGCGAAGATCCCGAGCTCGCCCACGCCGTCGACCCGGCCGGCGTCCAGCAGGTCGGGCGGCAGGCCGAGAATGAACTGGCGCATCAGGAACACCCCGAACGGGGTCACCAGGAACGGCAGGATCAGGCCCGGCAGCGAGTCGATCAGCCCGACATTGGCCACCAGGACGAACAGCGGGACGAAGGTGACGACGCCCGGGATCATCAAGGTGCCGAGGACGACCACCAGGAGCGCCCGCTTGCCGGGGAACTCCAGCATGGCCAGGGCGTAGCCGAGCGCCGAACAGAAGAGCAGGTTCCCGGCCGTCACCGCCACGGCCACGACCACGGAGTTGGTGAAGTAGGTGCCGAAGTCGAGCCGGGCGAACAGCTCGGTGTAGTTGTCGAGGCTGGCGCTCTCGGGCCACCAGGTCGGAGGGACGCGGCGGAGCTCGCCCTCGCTCTTCAGGCTGCCGAGCACCATCCACACGAACGGCGTGATCACGCCGAGCAGTGCCACGGT
The DNA here is from genome assembly GCA_031119515.1 of Propionicimonas sp. Classification (GTDB taxonomy): domain Bacteria; phylum Actinomycetota; class Actinomycetes; order Propionibacteriales; family Propionibacteriaceae; genus Propionicimonas. The sequence continues at coordinate 1,972 of JAVHXR010000019.1, read as the reverse complement.
GAGGGCCAGGTAGGTCCACCACCTGCCACCACGTCGGGTTCCGGTCATCGTCGGCTCCTAGGTGTTCTGCCGCAGCAGCCGGAACTGCACCGCCGTGACGACGGCGATGACCACGAAGATCAGGTAGCTCATCGCGGCTGCCAGGCCGTAGTTGCCGAAGCCGAACTGGTTGTAGGTGTACATCGACAGCGAGATGGTGCTGTTCAGCGGGCCGCCCGAGGTCATCACGAAGGGCTCCTCGAAGAACTGCAGGTAGCCGATGGCCGTGGTCACGCAGACGAACAGCAGGGTCGGCCGGAGCAGCGGGAAGGTGATGTTCCAGAACCGTCGCCACGCGTTCGCGCCGTCGATCGCGGCGGCCTCCTGCAGCGCCTGCGGCACACCCTGCAGCCCGGCCAGGAAGATGATCATCCCGGTGCCGAAGTTCCGCCAGACCGCCATCATGATCAGCGACGGCATCGCCCACTGCGGGTCGCCGAGCCAGTTGGGGCCCTGGATGCCGAACCAGCCCAGGGCGGTGTTCAACAGCCCCGAGTCGGGCTGCAGGATGAACCGCCAGACCACCGCGACGGCGACGATCGACGTGATCACCGGGGTGTAGAAGCCGAGCCGGAAGGCCGCCCGGAGCCGGGTGATCCCCTTGTCGAGGGCGACCGCGGCGAGCAGCGCCACCGCGATCGTCAGCGGCATCCCGACGAGCACGAAGTAGGCCGTGTTCGCCGCAGCCTTCTGGAACACCGGGTCGGACAGCGCCCGCTGGTAGTTCTCGAGGCCGATGAAGTCGACCTGGAAGGGCGTCCGAAGGTCCTTCTGCCTGGTGTCGGTGAAGCTCATGAACAGCGACTGCACCACCGGCCAGACCGTGAAGGCCGCGAACAGCAGGGTGAACGGGAGCGCGAGGATCCAGGCCGCCCTGCCCTCGGCCCGGCGGCCCCGCCCCCGCCGGATGGCGGGACCGGGGCCGGTCGCGGGCGCCAGCGCCGGCGCGGCCGATGCGACGGTCGTCATCTCAGCCGCCGGTGCCGATCGACTGGGCCTCGGACTGGACCGTCTGCAGCGACGTCGGCACGTCCGCGCCGCTCTTGGTGACCTTCTCCAGCTCGGCGTCGAAGCGGGCGGCGACCTGCTCCCAGGTGGCGAAGGACGGCGGTGCGACGGCGGTCTCGAGCTGCTTGCCGAAGGTGGCGAGCTTGGTGTCGGAGGCCAGCGCCGGATCCTGCCAGGCCGACTGCACCGAGGGCAGGTCGGTGGACAGCTGGTACCACTTCACCTGGACCTCGGGATCGGCCAGCCACTGCACCAGCTTCCAGGCGCTGTCGCGGTTCTGGCTGTTCTTGAAGACCGCGAAGTTGGAGCCGCCGACGAAGGACGACGAGGTCACCTTGGTCGGCATCGGCGCGACGGTGTACTTGTCGGCGAAGCCGTCGCCGCCGACGGTCTCGACCGCGCTCATCATCCAGGGCCCGGAGATGAACATCGGCTGGCTGCCGTCCACGAAGGACGGCTCGGCGGTCTCGTTGGCCGGGGCGGCCTTGTTGGAGATGCCCTCGTTGAAGAAGCTCTGGTAGTAGGAGACCGCTTCGGCCATCTCGGGGGTGTCGAAGGTCCACTGGTCGCCCTCGTTGAGCTGGGCGCCGTTGGACCACGCGAACGGCATCACGGTCTGCCAGGAGCCGGTGCCGCCGGCCTGCAGGTTGATGCCCCACTTCGCCCCTGCCTTCTCCTGCATCGCCTTCGCCATCGTCTTCAGGCCGTCCCAGTCGGCCGGCGGGGCGGTGATCCCGGCCTGCTCGGCCAGGTCGGTGCGGTAGTAGAGCAGCCGGGTCTCGACGTACCACGGGATGCCGTAGGAGGTGCCGCCGACCTGCGTGGTCTGCCAGGCTCCGGGGAAGAACGCCTCCGGGTCGATCGACGCCGGGGTCGGCTCCAGGGCATCGAGGCCGGCGAACTCGCCCATCCAGGTGGTGCCGAT
>JAVHXR010000299.1 GCA_031119515.1 Propionicimonas sp. | reverse complement strand
CACCAAGGCTGCCCTGCAGCCCTACCTGGCCCGGCTCGGCGAGTACGGCGCGGCACTCGAGGCGGCCCATCGCGACCTGTCGGCGGCCGCCGCCGAGGCCGGTCGCGCCGAGGACCTGCTCGACGCCCTGGCCGCCAAGGCAGCGACGATGGGCTGGTCGGACGACCCCACCCTGACCGGGGTGGCCGAGCTCACCCGCAGCCAGCTGGCCGCGAACCCCGCCGTGCTGCCGGTGGTGAACGAGCTGCTGGCGGCCTACTCCGCCAGGCTCGACTACCTGAAGACGAGGGCAGCCTCGTGAAATGCCGCCAGCCCGGCTGCACCGGGACCATCGTGGACGGCTACTGCGACGTCTGCGGCCTGCCGCCCGCCCCCGGCGCGATGCCGGTCGGGCGGGGCGTCCCCGGCTCGCGTCCCTCCACCACCGCCACCGGACGCTGCCAACGCCCCGGTTGCGGCGGCAGCATCGTGGACGGCTACTGCGACGTCTGCGGCCTGCCGCCCGAGGACGCCCGCGGCACCACGACCGCGACACCTGCCGGGAGCACCCTGACCCGGGCCTCGACCCAGCTCGGCTCGACGGCGCTGGGATCCGCCCGCGCCACCTCCTTCGGTGCCCCGGCGGTGCGGCGAAGGCGCACCGGCCGCGCCGGGCCCGGACGGATCGGTGCCGGCCTGACCTATGTCCCGCCGGCGCCGGCGATCGATCCCGCCAAGGCGGTGCTGGTCTCCCCCGTCGTCAGCGAGGAGCGCAGGGTGTGCCCCCGCTGCGGGGCGAAGGTCGGCCAGTCCAGCACGGTCGGCTCGGGACGGAGCGAGGGCTTCTGCCCCAACTGCGGTGCCGCCTACTCCTTCACCGCCAAGCTGGCCCCCGGCGACCTGGTCGCCGGCCAGTACCGCGTCGAAGGCGCCCTCGCCCACGGCGGGATGGGCTGGATCTACCTGGCCCGCGACACCAACGTCTCGGGCCGGTGGGTGGTACTCAAGGGGCTGCTCAACACCGGTGACTCCGACGCGCTGGCGGCGACCATCAGCGAGCAGCAGTTCCTCGCCAGGGTCGAGCACCCGCTGATCGTCGAGATCTACAACTTCGTCACCCACGACGACGCCGGCTACATCGTGATGGAGTACGTCGGCGGCCGCTCGCTGAAGCAGTTGCTGCGACAGCGGATGGAGGCCAACAGCGGCGAGCCCAACCCGTTGCCGGTCGACCAGGCCCTCGCCTTCCTGATCGAGATCCTGCCCGCCTTCAGCTACCTGCACGACCTCGGGCTGCTGTACTGCGACTTCAAGCCGGACAACGTCATCCAGGTCGGCGACGCGCTCAAGCTGATCGACCTCGGCGGCGTCCGGCACACCGGGGACGACGAGTCAGCCATCTACGGCACGATCGGCTTCCAGGCCCCCGAGGTCGCCACCGCCGGCCCGTCCATCGCCTCCGACATGTACACCGTCGGCCGGACCCTGATGGTGCTGTGCGCCGACGTTCCCGGCTACCAGTCCAGCTACGAGTTCACCATCCCGCCGCTGGACGAACTGCCGGCCTTCGCCGGCAACGACGCCGCCTACCGGCTGCTGCTGAAGTGCTGCGCGGCCGACCCGAACGACCGCTTCGCCTCCGCCGACGAGCTGCGCACCCAGATGCTCGGCGTGCTCCGCGAGGTGGTGGCCGCCCGAACCGACGGGATCGCCACCACGGCGGCCGCGTCCGCCCTGTTCGAGCCGCCCACCGCCACCGGCGACCGGTTCAGCTGGCGCCAGCTGCCGCGGCTGCGTCCCGACGCCTCCGACCCCCCGCTCGCCTGGCTGGCCCGGATCAACATCGACGACCCGGCCGAGCGGCTGACCGCGCTGCGCGCGGCTCCCGCGCAGACCCCCGAGGTCCTGCTCGCGCGAGGCCACGCCGCCCTCGAACTGGGTGACTCCGCCATGCTCGACCGCTGCGTGCAGCAACTGCTGACCGCGGACCCGTGGGAATGGCGCGCGGTCTGGCTGGCAGGACTGGGCGCGATCGCCGAACGTGACTACACCGGCGCCCAGTCCTCCTTCAACGCGGTGTACGGGCAGGTCCCAGGCGAGCTGGCCCCGAAGCTGGCCCTGGCCGTGGCGTGCGAGCTGGGCAACCAGCCCGACCTGGCGGAGAACCTGTACCGGGTCTGTGCCGCCACCGACGCCAACTACGTCACGCCGTCGGCGTTCGGCCTGGCACGAGTCCGGTCCGGGCGGGGGGATGTCGCCGGCTCGCTCGCCGCCCTCGAACTGGTGCCGAACACCTCCCGCGGCTATCCCGAGTCGCAACGGCAGCGGGCAGCCCACCTCGTCTCGACAGCGACCGACGGGAACTCGATCGGACGGGCGCTCGCCGCCGTCGGTGAGTCCCGGCTCGATCCGTGGGCCGAGACCGAGTTCGAGCAGGTCCTTCTGGAGCGCGCGGTCGACCTCGCCGCCAAGGGTCCGATCCAGTTCGGCGGGCGACCCACCACCGCCCCGCAGCTGCGGGACCTGCTGGAACAGACCTACCGCAAGCGCGCCCGCCTGGCCGCCGACCCTGCCGTCCGCGCGCGCTTTGTGGACCTCGCGAACTCGATCCGACCCTGGAGCCTGCTGTGAGCACCGAATCACCCTGGCCACTCCTCGGCGGCGGCGGCGAGACCCCGCCCACGGCCGCCGGAGGGCGCTGCCCGAACTGCACCTATCCGGTCACCGCCTGGGCCAGCTTCTGCGAGGGCTGCGGCGCCCCGCTGCTGCCCACCGAGCCGCCGCCGCCGCCGTCCACCACCCAGGGCTCGGCGCAGACCAGGCGCCTCGGGGTGGCCGCCCCGGTCGTCACCTGTCCGCTGTGCGGTGGCACGATCGACGCCGACGGCTACTGCCAGACCTGCGGGGCGAAGGCGCCGAGCCGGCGCGACCACCTCGAGGTCTCCGCCGCCGCCTGGCTGGCCGGAGTCTGCGACCGCGGGGTGGCGCACCCGCGCAACGAGGACGCGATGGCGCTCTGGGCCGCCCCGGACGCCCCGGTGGGGGTCCTCGTGGTCTGCGACGGCGTCTCCACCTCCAGCGAGGCAGACATCGCCTCGCAGGCAGGGGTGGACCGCGCCTGCGGGGTGCTCGCCGGTGCGGCGCTGACCGCGACCACCCCGGATGCCGAGGTCGCCGACCTGCTGGTCCGGGCCGCCGCCGAGGCGAACGCCGCGATCTCGGAGGCGACCGCCGTCGAGGGTCCGCATGCCGGCTCGGCCACTTTCGCCGCCGCCGTGGTGCTCGGTGACGCCGTCCACTTCGCCTCGCTGGGCGACAGCCGGGTCTACTGGCTGGGCGACGACGGCAACCTGCTGCTGACCCGGGACGACTCGGTGGCCCAGGAGTTCATCGAGCAGGGGATGCCGCGGGCCGAGGCCGAGGCGATGCCGAAGGCGCACGCCATCACCCGGTGGCTCGGCAGCGACGCGACCGACATCGCCCCCCGGACCGGGAGCCACCGTCCTGCCCGCGACGGCTGGCTGCTGGTGTGCTCGGACGGGTTGTGGAACTACGCCTCCGAACCGGACGCGGTAGCCGTCCAGCTCGCCGCCGCCGCGGCCGATGACGAGTCTCCGCTGGCGGTCGCCCGCCGGCTGGTGGTCTGGGCGAACGCCCAGGGCGGGCACGACAACGTCACGGTGGCTGTTGCCCGGTACCCGGTTAGGCTGGAGGAACCGGTCGTTACCGGCGCGACCGAGGAAGGGGACACGATCGATGGCTGAATTCACCTCCGCCGTCTACCAGAACGAGTACCTGCCGGACGGAGGCACGGACGTCAACGCGATCGTGACCATCTCCTGCACCGGCGCGGGCGAGGCCGGCAAGACCGGCAGCGGCGACGCCGGTGAGATCATCATCGTCGACACCTCCGGCTCGATGGGCCACACGAACATGAACGCTGCCAAGCAGGCGGCGATGGTGGCCCTCGACCACATCCTCGACGGCACCTACTTCGCCGTCGTGGCAGGCAACCACAAGGCCTACCTCGCCTACCCGATGGTGCGCACCGGAGCAGGGATGATC
>JAVHXR010000298.1:253-4046 GCA_031119515.1 Propionicimonas sp. | reverse complement strand
CAGCACAATCGCTCCTGACGGAGCAACGGTGGGTGCGCGGCGACGGCCGCGCACCCACCGCCAATCCCGGCCGCCGGAACCCGTGTCCGGCGGCACCGGCTCGATGGAGAGGCACCCATGACCGACCCCGTCCCCGTCGTCGAGATGCGGGGCATCTCGATCGAGTTCCCGGGAGTGAAGGCGCTGGACGAGGTCGACTTCCGGATGTTCCCCGGCGAGGTCCACTCGTTGATGGGGGAGAACGGCGCCGGCAAGTCGACCCTGATCAAGGCCCTGACCGGTGTGTACGGCATCGACGCCGGCACCATCAGCCTCAACGGCGAATCGGTGACCTTCCACGGCCCCGCCCAGGCCCAGGCCGCGGGCATCAGCACGGTGTACCAGGAGGTGAACCTGCTGGGGAACCTGACCGTCGCCGAGAACGTGATGCTCGGACGCGAGCCGCGGCGGTTCGGCGGCATCGACTGGCGGGAGATGCGCCGCCGGGCGTCCAGCATCCTGGAGCGGCTGCACCTCGACATCGACCCCAACTCGTTGCTCAACTCGCACTCCCTGGCCGTCCAGCAGCTGGTGGCGATCGCCCGCGCGCTGGACATCCAGGCCTCCGTCCTGGTTCTCGACGAACCGACCTCGAGCCTGGACGCCGAGGAGGTGGCCGAGCTCTTCCGGGTGATCCGGACGCTCGCCGCCGACGGCGTCGCAGTGCTCTTCGTCAGCCACTTCCTGGACCAGGTCTACGAGATCTCCGATCGCCTCACGGTGCTCCGCAACGGCCGGCTGGTCGGGGAGTACCTCACCGACGAACTGCTGCGCATCGACCTCGTCCAGGCCATGATCGGCAAGGAGCTCACCACCCTGGAAGACCTCGAGCAGCGCGTCCAGGCGGCAGACACCAGCCATGCCACCGAGGCGCCGTTCCTCGCCGCCACGGGAGTCGGACGCCGTGGCGCCATCCGGCCGCTCGACCTGAAGATCGCCCCGGGCGAGGTGGTGGGCCTGGCCGGCCTGCTCGGCTCCGGCCGGACGGAGGTCGCCCGGCTGCTCGGCGGGGTCGACCACCCCGACTGGGGCGAGCTGACCATCAACGGGAAGGCGGTCCGGCTGCGCACCCCGCGCCAGGCGATCAAGCACCGCGTCGTGTACTCATCGGAGAACCGCCGGGCGGAGGGGATCGTCGACGAGCTCAGCGTGCGCGACAACGTGATCCTCGCGCTGCAGGCCGACCGGGGCTGGTTCCGTCCGATCCCGAAGAAGCGGCAGGACGAGCTCGCGCAGAGCTACATCGAGGCGCTCAACATCCGCACCCCGGACGCCGACGCACTGCTCCGCAACCTCTCCGGCGGCAACCAGCAGAAGGTGCTGCTGGCCCGCTGGCTGGCGATCGCACCCCGGCTGCTGATCCTGGACGAGCCCACCCGCGGGATCGACGTCGGCGCGAAGGCGGAGATCCAGAAGCTGGTGTTCAGCCTGGCCGAGAACGGCATGAGCGTGATCTTCATCTCCGCCGAGCTGGAGGAGGTGCTGCGACTCAGCCACCGGGTCGTCGTGCTGCGGGACCGGCAACTGGTGGCTGACCTCCCCAATGACAACCTCGACCTCGACACCCTGCTGGCGCTGATCGCCGAGGGTGCCGAGGCCGACGACGAGACGGCAGGAGCCCTGGCGTGAACGGCCTCATCTCCCGGGCGATCGCCCATCGGATCTTCTGGCCGCTGGTCATGCTGGTGGTGCTGCTCGCCATCAACGTGATCGCCGTCCCCGGCTTCCTCACCGTCACCCTCCGCGACGGCCACCTGTTCGGCAGCCTGGTCGACATCCTGCGCAACGGGGCGCCGACGCTCATCATCGCCGTCGGAATGACCCTGGTGATCGCCACCCGCGGCATCGACCTGTCGGTCGGTGCGGTGTGTGCGATCTCGGGTGCGGTGGCCTGCTCGATCATCCTCGGCTCGCCAGAACCCGGATCGATCCCGACCGTCACCGTCGCCGTCCTGGCGGCGCTCGGCCTCTCGCTGGTGCTCGGGTTGTGGAACGGACTGCTGGTCGCGGTCGTCGGCATCCAGCCGATCATCGCCACGCTGGTGCTGATGACGGCCGGACGGGGCATCGCGATGCTCGTCACCGAGGGCCAGATCCTGACCGTGGACAGCCCGCCGTTCAAGTTCCTCGGCTCGGGCTTCCTGGTGGGGATCCCGGTGGCGGTCATCATCGGGGCGGTGATCTTCGCCCTGGCGGCGCTGCTGACCAGGCGGACGGCGCTCGGGCTGCTGATCGAGTCGGTGGGCATCAATCCGGAGGCGAGCCGGCAGGCCGGCGTCCGGGCCCGCGGGCTGCTCTTCACCGTCTACGGCTTCTCCGCCCTGGTGGCCGGCGTCGCCGGGCTGATCCTGACCGCCAACCAGACCGCCGCGGACGCGAACAACACCGGCCTGTTCATCGAGCTGGACGCGATCCTGGCGGTGGTCATCGGCGGCACCTCGCTGGCCGGTGGCCGCTACTCGCTGGCCGGGACGCTGGTCGGCGCACTGGTGATCCAGACCCTGATCACCACCGTCTACACCGTCGGGATCCCGCCGATCGCGACGATGGTGTTCAAGGCGGCGGTGGTGACCGCGGTCTGCCTGCTGCAGTCGCCGACCACCAACAACGCGCTCACCCGATGGCGGGGACGCCTGGCTGCCGGGGCACGCCCGGCTCCCGGGGCCGAGGCGGTGGCGAAGTGACAGCGATCGCCGCCGACCGGAACCCGCTGCAGCGCGCCGGGAGCGCCCTGGCCGACCTGTTCACCAGCCCGAAGTCGGGCCCGGTGCTCGTCACCGCTGTGCTGTTCGTCGTGATGTACGTCATCGGCGGCCTGCGCTACCGCGGGTTCTTCTCCGGTCAGGTCGTGCTCAACCTGTTCATCGACAACGCCTACCTGATCGTGCTCGCCGTAGGGATGACCTTCGTCATCCTGACCGGCGGGATCGACCTGTCCGTCGGTGCCGTCGTCGCCCTCTCCACGATGATCGCCGCCAGCCTGCTGCAGGCCGGCTGGTCGGCGGTGGTGGTGATCCCGCTGATCCTGGTGGTCACCTCCCTGCTCGGCCTGGCGGTCGGCTTGATGATCCACGTCTTCGGGGTGCAACCGTTCATCGCCTCGCTCGCGGCGATGTTCCTGGCGCGCGGGCTGTGCTACATCATCAGCAACACCTCGATCACCATCGACGACGGCCTGTTCGTCGCGATGGCGACGACCCGGATCCCGCTCGGGCCGGGCCTGTCCATCACGCCGAGCGTGATCATCGCCGTCCTCGTCGTGGTCGTCGCGGTGTGGGTGCTGCAGTACACCCGGTTCGGCCGGACCACCTATGCGATCGGTGGCGGCGAGCAGTCCGGCATGCTGATGGGCCTGCCGGTCGCACGGACGAAGGTGCTGGTCTACGTGGTCAGCGGTTTCTGCTCCGGCCTGGCGGGTGTGCTGTTCGCGTTCTACACGCTGTCGGGCTACTCGCTGACCGCCATCGGCACCGAACTCGACGCGATCGCCTCGGTGGTCATCGGCGGTACCCTGCTCACCGGGGGGTATGGCTTCGTGCTCGGGTCGGTCCTGGGCGTGCTGGTGCTCGGGTTGATCCAGACCATCATCACCTTCGAGGGGACGCTGAGTTCGTGGTGGACGAAGATCTTCATCGGTGTCCTGCTGCTGGTGTTCATCATCCTGCAGAAGGTGCTGACGTCGCGGCGGACCTGACCAGGTGATGACGCGTCGGGAGGGACGCCGCAGCGACGGCCCTCCCGACGCGTCATCACC
>JAVHXR010000298.1:0-243 GCA_031119515.1 Propionicimonas sp. | reverse complement strand
CGAGGAGGCACCGGGTGAGCGAGGAAGAGCGGGCGAAGGCCGCGACGATCTTCGACGTCGCGCGCCTGGCCGGGGTCTCCCACCAGACCGTCTCCCGCGTCCTCAACGACCTCCCGAACGTCCGGCCCGCAACCCGGGAGCGGGTGCAGCGGGCGATCGCGCAGCTGCGGTACATCCCGTCCCCGGCCGCCAGGGCGCTGGTGACCCGGCGGTCCCGGACGATCGGGCTGATCACTACAGGGC
>JAVHXR010000297.1 GCA_031119515.1 Propionicimonas sp. | reverse complement strand
GGCTTCCTGATGGCGACCTCCGTGATCAGCCTCTCCGGCCAGATCGATCCGGCCAGCCTCGACAGCCTCGGCTTCGGGGCGGTCGCGGCCTATCTGCCGCTGCTGCTGCCGATCGCGGTGATGGCGCTCCCGCTGCTCGACCTGATCCTTGCGTACGTCCGCCGGACGCTCCGCGGCCAGATGTGGTACCACGCCGACAAGCAGCACCTCCACCACCGGATGATCAACCTGGGCCACTCCCACGCCCAGGCTGTCGGGCTGCTGTGGCTGTGGTCGGCGCTGGCGGCGTTCGGGGTGGTGCTGATCGGCCTGATGCCGGGGCCGTTGACGGTCGTCCTCTTCGTGTTAGCCCTACTCACCGCGGCTCTGCTGACCTGGGGGCGCCCGCTCCGTAGCCGCCGGGCCAGCCGCGCCGCGGCCCGCCATGGCTGAGCCTGCCAGCCCCAACCGGCGCCGGGCGCAGCGACTGCTGGCCGGCGGGATGGCGGGGGCGCACGTGGCGGCGCTGGTGGTGGTGGCGGTGGCCTGGATCCTCGCAGGTACCGTCGCCGGGGTGTCGGCAGCGATCGCGGCGGTGGTCGTGATCGCGTTCATGGCGATCGGACAGGCCGTCCAGCTGATCGTGGCGGATGCCCGGCCGAAGGTCGTCCTGATCGCCTCGCTGGCGTCCTACGCCATCCGGGTGAGCCTGCTGGGGGTGCTGCTGGTCGTCGTCCTCGGCAGCGCCGAGCGGTTCGCCGTGCTGCACCCGGTCGCGGTAGCGGTGGCGACGATCGGTGTCGTCCTGGGATGGCTGGTCGGCGAATTCAGGGTCTACTCACGTTTACGGATCCCGGTCTTCGATTCGACCGAGGCCGACCCGCCGCACGGACAGCCGAGGTGAAGTCGCCGAGGAATTCTTGCTAGAGTCCGGAGCGCTATGAGCGGGCAAGGCGGCGCAGATCAGGGCTATCGGATCGTTAGCATCCTGATCTCGGGGCTGCTCGTCTATGGCGGCCTCGGCTGGCTGCTGGATCGCTGGCTGGGCACCTCGTGGTTCATGCCGATCGGACTCGTTCTCGGAGTCGCGCTCGGCGTCTACCTCGTGGTTGTCAAGTTCGGAAGGTCCCAGTGACCGTCGCGACAGGAGGGTTCGGGGGATGATCCCACTGTTGATTCCCATGGAGGGCGAGTCGCACTGGCCGCCCGGGGTTGACAGCTTCGATTCTCGACCCCTGTTCCCAGAGCTGGGGCCGGACTACTACTGGCTCAACAACCATCTGGCACAGGCGGTCATCGGTGCGATCCTGGTGATCGTCTTCTGGTTGTGGGTGGCCCGCAACCAGAAGGTGGTGCCGGGCAAGAAGCAGTTCCTCGGGGAGTACCTGTACAACCTGCTGCGGAACTCGATCGCCCGCGACATTCTCGGCCATGACTACCGCAAATACCTGCCCTACCTGGTGGGGCTGTTCAGCTTCATCCTGGTGAACAACCTGTTCGGGGAGTTCTTCCTCTTCATGTTCCCGACCTTCTCCAAGATCGGGTACGCCTACGGCCTTGCGCTGTGCACGTTCATCCTCTACAACGCCGCCGGGATCAGGAAGTACGGCTTCGGCAACTACATGAAGCGGATGACCCTCCCGGCGGGCGTCCCGCTCGGCCTCGCCTGGCTGATCATCCCGCTGGAGTTCATCTCGAACTTCATCGCGCGGCCGTTCACGCTGGCCCTGCGACTCTTCGCCAACCTCTTCGCCGGCCACCTGGTCATCATGGTGTTCGTCGTCGGCGGCGGGATGCTGCTGACGATGACCGAGCCAGCAAACGGGTTCCCGGTCCCGCTGCTCAACGCCGCCGGTGCCGTGTCGTTCATCTTCAGCTTTGCGATCTTCGCCCTCGAATTGTTGGTCGGGGCGTTGCAGGCGTACATCTTCACAGTCCTGACCGCCCAGTACGTTTCCTCGGCAATCGCCGAGGAACACTGACGATTCGTTTTCTGCAAGCAACCCTTTCGAAAGGAAAGAACCCATGGAAATCACTGGCTCGATCAACATGATCGGCTACGCGCTGGCGACCCTTGGTCCGGCGATCGGCGTTGCCTGGATCTTCGCCTCGGTGATCAACGGCACCGCCCGCCAGCCCGAGGCCCGTGGCGCCATGATGGGCACCGCGTGGATCGGGTTCGCCGTGGTTGAGGCGCTGGCCATCATCGGTATCGCGCTGGCGTTCGTGCTGTAGTGGGAGTTGGCATGTTGCCGCTCGAAGGGGAAGGCATCGACCTCGGGCCACTGCTGCCCGAGTACCCCAGTGAGATCATCGCCGGCATCATCCTGTTCCTGCTGGTCTGGTTCGTCGTCGCGAAGAAGGTAGTCCCGATCTTCGAGAAGACCTACGCCGAACGGACCGAGGAGATCCAGGGCGGGATCGAGAAGGCGGAGGCCGCCCAGGCCGAGGCAGCGGCGGCGCTCGCCGAGTACAAGGAGCAGCTGGCCAGCGCCCGCGAGGAGGCCGCCCGGATCCGGGAAGAGGCCAAGACGCAGGCCGCCGCCACCGCGGCAGAGCTGCGCCAGGCGGCCCAGGAGGAGTCTGCACGGCTCCTCGAGACCGCCAGGGCACAGATCGAGGCGGAGCGCGCCCACGTCGTGCAGGAGCTGCGTGGCGAGATCGGCGGGCTCGCGACCCAGCTGGCCGGCCGGATCGTCGGGGAGTCCCTCGAGGACGACGAACGCGCCCGGCGCAGCGTCGAACGCTTCATCGCCGAACTCGAGGCCGAGGCGGAGGCGAAGACGGTATGAGCGCCGCCACCGAGGCCCGTCAGGCCGAGCTCGACCGGGTCCTGGACGGCCAGGACCCGGGCAAGGGGCTGGCCGACGAGTTGTTCGCGGTGGTGGGGCTGCTTCGCGGCCAGGTGTCGCTGCGCAACGCCCTCTCCGACCTCACAGCGCCGGAGGACGCCCGGCGTCGCCTGGCCGAGGCGGTGTTCGGCAGCCGGGTGTCGGCCGAGGCGCTCGGCGTGGTCGGTGCTGCGGCAGGGCTGCGCTGGACCTCGGGCGCCGATCTCACCGCTGCCCTGGAGCGGCAGGGCGTCCGCGCCGTCCTGCGCGCGGCGCAGCAGGCCGGAACCCTCGACGCCGTCGAGGAGGAGCTGTTCCGGTTCTCCCGGATCATCGCGGCCGACCATGCGCTGCGGGGCGTGATCGAGGACCGCAACGCCAGCCAGGAGGGTCGCGAGCAGCTGGTCTCCGACCTGCTGTCCGGGCGGGCCCAGGCGGCCACGGTGGTGCTGGCGAAGCGGGCCGTCGGTGCCGCCAACCGCACCGTCGCGCTCACCCTCGACTCCTACCTCGTCCTGGCCGCGGACGAGCGCAGCCGGGCGATCGCCCAGGTGACAGTGGCGCGTCCGCTGACCGTCGAGCAGTCCGAGCGGCTGCGTGCAGCGCTGTCCCGGCAGGTCGGCCGCGAGGTCAGCCTGCAGGTGAGCGTCGACCCGAGGGTGATCGGGGGCGTCCGGGTGCAATTGGGCGACGAGGTCATCGAGGGAACCGTCGCCGGCCGGCTCGACGCCGCCGAACGACAACTGAACTGACAACAGACGTGGGCCGGCAGCGACCGGCCGTTCGAGATCGACAACGAGAGAGCAGGGTACGCAGATGGCGGAACTGACGATCCGTCCGGAGGAGATCCGGGACGCGCTGGACCGTTTCGTGTCCAACTTCAGCCCGGACACCGCCAGCCGGGACGAGGTGGGCACGGTCGTCACCTCAGGCGACGGGATCGCCCGGGTCGAGGGGCTTCCCTCGGCGATGGCCAACGAGCTGCTCGAGTTCGCCAACGGCACCCAGGGGATCGCACTGAACCTCGATGTCCGCGAGATCGGCGTCGTGGTGCTCGGCGAGTCCGAGGGCATCGAGGAGGGCTCCACGGTCAAGCGGACCGGTGAGGTGCTCTCGGTGGAGGTCGGCGACGGCTACCTGGGCCGCGTGGTGAACGCGATGGGCGAGCCGATCGACGGGCTCGGCGACATCAAGGGCCTCGACGGGCGCCGGGCACTGGAGCTCCAGGCCGCCGGCGTGATGGACCGGCAGAGCGTGAAGGAGCCGCTCCAGACCGGCATCAAGGCGATCGAC
>JAVHXR010000296.1 GCA_031119515.1 Propionicimonas sp. | reverse complement strand
GTCCTGGACGAACCAGACGGCGTCCGGGTCCGCCCGGAGCGGGCCGGGTGCATCCAGCGGGCCGGTGACGATCGAGACGGTCAGCTCGGCCACGTTGAAGTGCCCGGAGTGGGCATCCGCAATGCTCCCGAGCAGGGCCGCGGGCACGTCCTCGACCAGCGCTGCCACCCGTCGCACGTCGACCGCGGCGACCACCGCGTCGACGCTGAACTGCTCCCCCGGCACCGTCACCACCGCGCCCCGGCCCGCCGGCCGCAACCCTGTGACCGGGGTGTCGACCAGCAGCCGGCCGCCGGCCGCGGACAACGCAGCAGCCAGCGCGCCGGTCAGCATCGCCGAACCGCCCACCGGGCGCACCGCCCGACCGCCGTGCATCGACGGCAGCAACAGCCCGAACATCCCGCTGCCCGGCGACCACGGGGGAACCTGCCCGTGGGCGGCATAGAGCTCGAGCGCGGCCCTGGTGTGCGGATCCCCGACAGCGGACGCGATCACCAGCTCGGCCGGCTGGACGAGGGTCCGGAACAGGGCATCGCCGCCCCTCAACCCGGCCAGCGCGGCCGCTGCCTGCGTCAGCGTCGGGGGAACGCCACCGAAGCCGTCCAGCACCCCGAACACGGCCCCGGCCAGGCCGGCCAGTTCGCGGTAGCTGCCCGCGTCCGGGCCGAGTGCGGCGACGGTGCGGTCCAGGTCGACGTCGAACAACCGCTGCTCGCCGTCGCCGAACACCGTCCCCGCCAGCAGCGGGTGGTCCGCGTAGCGCAGCCCGAAGGCCGCCAGCCCGAGGTCCTCGGCAAGGCCGGCCACGCCGCCGTGCTCGAACGCGCCACGCTCGACCAGCACCCCGGAAGCGGTCCGCTCGGTCCACAGGCAGCCGCCGGCCTGACCGTCCTGCTCGAGCACGACCACGTCCACCCCCGCCCTGGCGAGCTCCAGCCCGGCCACCAGCCCGTTGTGGCCCGCTCCGATCACCGCGACCCTCACCGCCGGACCCCGCACAGCGAGTGCCCGGAGGCCGCCAGCCCCGAGTCCCGGGCGAGACCGGCGACCAGCGGGCGGCAGCGCGCCACCTGCTCTGCCTCGTCGACCGTGACGCAGCGGTGGTCGCTGACGACCCGGCGGCCGTCCACCCACACCTCCCGCACCGAGCGCGGCGAGGCCCCATAGACCACCTGGGAGATCGGGTCGTGCAGGACCGCGACGTCGACGGTGTCCTGGAGCAGCACGACATCGGCTCGCTTGCCGGGCTCCAGCGACCCGACCAGGTGGTCCAGGCCCAGCGCCCTGGCACCGCCTGTCGTCGCCATCTCCAGCACGTCCCAGGCGTCGATCACCCACGGGTCGCGCTTGTCCAGCTTGTGCAGCAGGGCGGCAGCCTTGACCGCCTGGAGCATGTCCTGGGAGTCGTTGGACGCCGCACCGTCCGTTCCGATGCCGACCGCCACCCCACGGCCCCGGAGCGCCGGCACCGGGCACACCCCCGAGCCGAGGATCATGTTGGCCACAGGGTTGTGGGCGATCCCCACCCGGTACCTGGCGAGGGTGTCGATCTCCTCCTCGCCCAGCCAGATGGCGTGCCCGGCCAGCACCGGCACGTCCAGCAGCCCGATCCGGCGGGCGTGGGCGATGGTGCGCTCGCCCCACCGCGACCCGGCCTGCACCAATTCCTCGCGGACCTCGGCGAGATGGGTGTGGACCCCCCAGCCGTTCGCCAGGCACTGGGCGACGGCCTCGGCCAGGAGTTCGTCGCTCTGGCCGAGCAGGGTGCCGATCCCCCACCGGAAGCCGACCAGGTCGGCAGAGCGGCAACGGTCCGCCAGCGCCTGCTGCTCGGCCACCACCTCGGCGACCTCGAGCACCCGACGGGCCGCCCCGGTGGCATCCAGGCCGCCGATGTCCTCGGCCCCGTAGGAGACCACGCCGCGCAACCCGGCCCGCTCCAGCCCGTCCACCACGCCGAGCGAGGCGAGGCTGCCCCGCGCGGTGTGGACGAACATGTCGTTGACGCAGGTGACCCCGCTCAGCAGGAGCTCGACCGCCCGGAGGGCGGTTCCCTCCCGGGCGCGCTCGGCGTCCAGGGCGTTGCCGAGCGGGGCGATGATCCGCTCTCCCCACTCGAACAGGCTCAGCTCCGACCCCATCCCGGTCGCCAGCGCCTCGGACAGGTGGGTGTGGGTGTTCACCAGCCCGGGCAGTACCACCCCGGTGCCGTCTCCGACCACCGGGAGTCCGGGGTGGGCTGCGGTCAGCTCGGCGGCCGGTCCGACCGCGACGATCTCGCCGGCGCGGAGGTGGACGGCGCCGTCGGCGACCAGCCCGTGGGTGGTCGCCACCGCGCCGAACGGACGCCGGGGCCGCCGTCCCGCCATCGTGATCACCCAGGCGCCGGTGACCAGCACCTCCTCGCGGTCCGGGAGGGTCACGCCGCCCCGCTGGCGATCGCCTCCAGCACGCCGCGCAGCACCCCGACGAAGACGTCGATCTCGGCGGGGCTGATCACCAGCGGCGGGGTGACCCGGATGGTGCCGGCCGAGTTCAGCACCGAGCCCACCAGCACGCCACGCTCCTGCAACTCGTTCGCCACCGGCTGCGCCTCGACGGTGAGTTCGAAGGCACACCACAGGCCCTTGCCGCGGACGTCCGCCACCAGGTCGGGGTACTGGGCACGGATGGACTCCAGGCGCTCGCGCAGGTAGGCGCCGGTCCGTTCGGTGTGCTCCAGCAGGCCCTCGGACGCGATCACGTCGAAGGCGGCGATGCCGGCCGCGCAGGCGACCGGGTTGCCGCCCATGGTGGTCAGGTGGGACAGCGGCGGGTCGACGAAGGTGGCGAAGATCTCCGGCGTGGAGATGATCGCGCCCAGCGGCAGGCCACCGCCGACCGCCTTCGCCATCGTGATGATGTCGGGACGGACGTCCCAGTGCTGGTGGGCGAACCACTTGCCGGACCGGCCGAAGCCGCCCTGCACCTCGTCGATGACCAGCAGGGCCCCGGCCGCGTCGCACAGGCTGCGCAGGCCGGGCAGGAAGTCGTCTGAGGGGATCCGGATCCCGCCCTCGCCCTGGATCGGTTCGACGATCACCGCCGCCGTGCGGTGGTCGATCGCGGCCGCCGCGGCGTCCAGATCGTCGTAGGGCACGAACTCGACCTCGGGCAGCAGCGGCTCGAAGGGCTGCCGCCACTCCTCGCGCCAGCTGACCGACAGGGCGCCGAAGGTGCGGCCGTGGTAGGAGCGCTGGAAGGCCACGAACTTGGGCCGTCCGGTGAACTTGCGGGCCAGCTTGAGGGCGCCCTCGTTCGACTCCGCCCCCGAGGAGGTGAGGTACGCGGTGGTCAGCCCCGGACCCGCCACGGAGGTGATCCGCTCGACGATCTCCACCTGCTCCGGGATCGCGAACCGGCCGTAGACGTTGACGTGGGAGTAGCGCTTCGCCTGTTCGGTGATCGCCTCCACCACACGGGGGTGGCAGTGCCCGACATTGGCGACGGCGATGCCCGAGGTCATGTCGAGATAGAGCCGCCCGTCGGCGGTCTTCAGGGTGCAGCCGCGGGCCTGCGCGACCACGATCTCCTTGCGTCCGGGAACGGTCTGGCTGAGGCCCGCCGCGAAACGGTCGCGGTAGGACTCCACCTCCTGTTGCGTCATGGTCGGCGTGGGTGCCAACGGACTCAGCATGACAGTTCCTCTCTGTCGTCGAATTGTGCGGAGAACCAGGTGGTGTGCCGGGCGAGTTCGACCCCGGTGTCGGCCTCGCGGAGCCGCCAGAGGGTCGGCTCGACGGGGTCGCCGGTCGCCTGCAGGGCGACCCGGCAGCGCTCCTCCAGCGCGTGCAGCGACGCGGACGCCTCGGCCGGGCCGGTGCCGGTGGCGAAGCCGCCGTTCCCGCGCAGCAGCAGGCAGCGGTCCGCCCCGAGGCTCGCTGCCGCGGCGGCGGCCCGGCGCGGGTCGCTGACCAGCAGCGGGTCGTCGTGGACGCCGACGTGCGCGCCGGCCAACAGGCCCAGCCCGTGGCGGAGCGGGACGGCGGAGGTCCCGGCTCCCCAGGCGACCAGCCAGGGGCCGTGGCCGCGGCAGATCCCGCCGACGTCCGGTCTGGCGGCGTAGACCGCCAGGTGCAGGAAC
>JAVHXR010000295.1 GCA_031119515.1 Propionicimonas sp. | reverse complement strand
TCGGCGTCCACTGCCAGCCGTCGATGAAGATCACGGTGTTGAGCGCCTGCGCGGGGTCGGACAGCCAGCCCTGGGCCGGTAGTCCGATCGTCTTCATGAAGACGTTCGCGAAACCGATCGAGGGTTCGAAGATCAGCAGCCACATCATGCCGACCGCCACCGGGGTGGCCACCAACGGCAGCAGCAGGAAGACCCGGACCAGGCCCTGCCCGCGGAACGGCTTGCGGAGCAGCAACGCGATCGCGAGGCCGATCACGAGTTCGAGGACGAGCGCAACGATCGTGAAGTACGCCGTCCGTCCCACCGCGGGCCAGAACCGGTCGGATCCGGTCAGCCAGTAGACGTAGTTGGCGAGACCGTTGAAGTCGAACGCCCGCGTGACCGCCCCTTGCGCGTCGGTCAGGGAGAGGAAGACCGTGTAGACCAACGGGAACGCGATCAACACCCCGACGAAGATGACTGCCGGCAGCGTCAGGACCTGCTTGAGGTGCCGGTCCACCCATCGTCCCAGCCCACTTGGCGGCTTTGGCCTCGCGGTGGTGACCGTTTGTTCGACAACGGTGTCGAGCATGCCCTTCTCCTCTCCGCACGGAGCGGCGGTGGTAGTGGTGGTGGGTGGGTGGGCCCGTTCGGTGCCCACCCACCCAGCGCCGGCTAGCGCGCCTCCGAATCGAGCAGCGACTGGAAGTCGATGCTGGCCTGCTCGGCTGCGGCGGTCACCGCAGCGGTGTCGCCTCCCTCGATCGCGGTGACCGCGGGACCGCCGACGAACTCTCTGGCCCTGGCCACTGCCTCCAGCTGGGGGCGGTCGTGGCCGACGTAGTTGGAGTCCACGTCGCGAACGATGGAGACCAGGCCCTCGGGGAACTTGGCGGTGGCGGACGAGTCCTGCCACGCCGAGGTGCGCGCCACCGGCAGGGTGGAGTCGGCGAGCAGCGCCTTCGCGTTCTCCTTGTTCAGCACCCACTTGATGAACTCGAAGGCAGCGTCCTGCTTGGTCGAGTAGCTGTTGATACCGAGGGTCTGGAACACGATGTTGTAGGGCCGGGAGCCCGCCGGGCCGGCCGGGAACCGGGCGTAGCCAACCTGGTCGACGACAGCGCTCTTCTCCGGGTCCAGGAAGGTGTAGGCCTGGCTGTCGGCGTCGAGGTAGAAGGCGGCGTTGCCCTGGGCGAAGATCGCCGAGGCCTCGACCCACCCCATGTTGGTCGCCCCGGGAGGACCGTAGTTGTGCAGGAGGCGACCATACGTCTCGTAGGCCTGGATGGCCTCCGGTGTATTGACCGTCGAGGCACCGGATTCGTCCTGGAACTCGCCCCCGTAGCTGTAGAGGAACGACGAGAACTGGGTGACCAGCGGCACGCGGGCCCCGCGCATCGCGATCCCGTAGAAGCCCTTGTCCGGATCGTTCAGCGCCTTGGCGGCGGCTTCGAGCTCGTCGATGGTGGTGGGGACGGCGATGCCCGCCGCCTTCAGCAGGTCCGCACGGTAGTACATGATGTGGCGTTCGGTCGCGACCGGGACGCCGTACACCTTGCCGTCGAGCTGCACCGCGTCGCGGGCGGGCTCCTGGAAGTCCTGCCAGTCCCAGTCCCCGGAGCCCTCGACATAGCCGGTCAGATCGGTGAGCCACCCGTTGCGGACGAACTCCCGCATCACGTCCTGGACCTGGTAGCCGAAGATGTCGAACTCGTCGGACTGTGCGTTGAGCTTCACCTTCAGGGTGTCGTTCAGCTGCTCGTTGCCGTAGGCCTCGACGTTCACCGTCACTCCGGTCTCCGCCTTGTACTTCTCGGCGAGCGCCGGCAGCGACTCGGTGAAGGTGCTGTTGGCGAGGATGATGGTGAGTTCGGTGACCTCGGAGGCCTCCTGCGGGGTACCGGATGCACAGGCTGCGGTGGCGCCGATGGAAAGGGCGGTGACCGCGGCGAGGAGCGCGCGGCTCCACTTTCTGGTAGTTGACACGAGATCCTTTCGGTAGTCGGCGGCGGCGCCATCGCCGCAGCCGGTTTTAGTTGGCGAGGTTGGCGGGTCGGAGCCCGGAGAAGACGTCGACGATCGCCTGGGCTGTGGCGAGGCCGATCCTGTGATAGGCCTGCGCCGTGTCGGCGCCGGCGTGGGTGGAGGCAACCACGCACGGGTGGCTGAACAAGGGGTTGTCCTTGCTCGGAGGCTCGGCCTCGAAGACGTCGAGTCCAGCTCCGGCGAGGTGGCCGGAAGCGAGCGCCTCGACCAGCGCGGCCTCGTCGACCAGCGGCCCGCGGCCGACGTTGACGAGCACCGCTCCGCGCGGCATCTTCGCCAGGGTGTCGGCATTGATGATGTGGTGGGTGGCCGGCAGATGGGGGGCGTGAAGACTCACCACGTCCGAGTTCAGGACCTCGTCGAGCGGGGCGAGCTCGACCCCGAGCGGAGCCGCCGCGCGCGGGTCGACGTGGGGGTCGTAGGCCTTCACCGGGCACCCGAAGCCGGCCAGGAGTCGAGCCATCGACCGGGCGGTGGCTCCGAACCCGACCAGGCCGACCCGCTTGCCGGAGAGCTCCTCGCCGACGTAGCGGTCCCAGATCCCGGCCCGGACCTCGGCGTTCATCGTCGTGATCTGCCGCTGGACGGCGAGGATCAGCCCGACTGCCAACTCGGCCACCGAGAGGGCATTGCCGCCGGGGACGTTGACCACGTCCACGTTTCGGCGTCGCGCCGCGGCGAGATCGATGTTGTCGAGGCCGACGCCGAGCCGGGCGATGATCCTGACCCGCTCGGCGCGCTCGAAGACGGCTTCGTCCCACTCCTCCACACCGCAGATGGACGCGTCGGCCTCGGCCGCCTCGCGGTGCATGTCGGCTGCGGTGTAGGGCTGGCCGGTGTGGTTCTCGTTCAGGGCGAACCCATGGTCGACAAGGAGCTGGCGTCCCGCGGGGCACAGTGAGCCCCACCGGACGGCACCGATCATGACCAGTTTTCCTGCACCGACTCTGGTGTCCATCCGGGTCTCGCCTCGCATCGTTGTCGTGGTGGGACCACCATGACACGAAGACTGTTTACAGTCAAGCGTTCTCTGTTAACAGTCACCATTACTGTCGGCGGGGGAACATCCCTCGCAGCCGCTCGTGTGCATTGGCCAGGTGGGAGCGAACCAACTCCTTGCACTCCTCGACTGGCGCGCTGCGGAGGCAATCGAGGAGTTCCGAGTGATCGCGCGCACCCTGGTGGAGGTCGAGGCCATGCCGCCCGGACTGCTCCAGCACCACCTCGAAAGTCTTCTCGTAGGCGCGCCAGACATCCAGCAGCCGACGATGGCCCGCGAGTTTGTAGATGGAGGCGTGGAACTCGATGTCGGCGCGACTGAACGCCTGCTGGTCGGAGGCGTCCGCGGCGGCGGCCATCTCGGCGACGGCTCGTTCCAGAGGTGCCCAATCCAGCCCGGACCGCTTGTCCAGGATGAGTGCGACGGCGAACTGCTCGATGGTCTCCCGCAGGGAGTACAGCTCGGCGATGTCGTCCTCCGTCATTCCCACGACGTAGGCACCCCGGCGCCCGCTGGACAGCAGACCCTCGGAATCCAGCTTCGTGAACGCCTCGCGGATCGGCCCGCGGCTCACACCGAATTGCTCGGCGAGCGAGGCCTCCAGCAGCCGTGCACCTGCGGGGAACTCCCCGCTGATGATGAGCCGGCGCAGCGCATCCGCAACCTGGTCGCCGAGGGCGACCTGCTGGATCAGGCCGGGTGCAATTGCCATAGTCGACTCCTCTGTAGATTGTTGACAGTAGACTACCGCCAAATCGTCCCTTCCAATGCAGGAGGTTTGCAGATGCGTGCCGCGGTACTCCACCCCGACCACCGGATCGAGGTCACCGAACTCCAGGCGCCGGCGCCGACCGACGGCCGGATCCTCGTCTCCCCCGTCGCGGTCGGGCTCTGCGGCTCGGATGTCAGCTATGCGACCAAGGGCGCCAACGGAGCCTTCGTGGTGAGCCATCCGATGGTGCTCGGCCACGAGGTGTGCGCGCGGCTGCTGGGGGCGGCGGAGATCGACGGCAGGCTGATGCCGGCCGGGACCCTGGTCGCCGTCCACCCGCTCTGGCCCTCCCCTCTGGCCGGGGAGTCGGAGGTCAGGACGGAGTTCGCC
>JAVHXR010000294.1 GCA_031119515.1 Propionicimonas sp. | reverse complement strand
CCCCGATCACCGGCACCATCCGCAGCACAACGGCGATGTTCAGCAGCGCCTGGATCATCAGCCAGGAGGTGACCCCGCCGGCGGCGAACCGGCAGAACAGGATGTCGGAACGCATCGCGATCCGGAACCCTGCGTAGCCGAGCACGAGGAACAGCGAGAGCACCGCGAGCGTCCCGACCAGGCCGAGTTCCTCGCCGATCACGGCGAGCACGTAGTCGGTGTGCGACTCGACCAGGCCGCCCCACTTCTGCCGGCTGGCGCCGAGGCCGAGCCCCCACCAGCCGCCCGAGGCGAGCGCGAACACCGCCTTGATCGGCTGGTGGTTCACCCCCAGCGGGTCGAGGTCCTGGTTCAGGAAGCCGAGGATGCGGGTCATCCGGTGGGACGAGGTCAGGACGAGCGCGCCGATCGCCGCCCCGACGACCGCGACGATGGAGCCGAGCACCTTCCAGGAGGCGCCGACGAACCAGAGCACGGCGAGCACGATCGCGCCCAGCACCATGCCGGTGCCGAGGTCGCGCTGCAGGATGACCAGCCCGATCAGGACACCGGAGACCGGGACGAACGGGAACAGCAGGTGCTTGGGCTGGTGCAGCAGGTCGTACTTGCGCGACAGCAGGTCGGCGCCCCACAGCACGATCGCGAGCTTGGCGAACTCCGAGGGCTGGATCCGGCCGAGCATGCCGAGCTCGACCCAGTTCCGGTTGCCGTTCTTGGCCCAGCCCAGCGGGGTGAACGTCAGCAGCTGCAGCACGGCCGCTCCCAGGACGGCCAGCCAGCCGAGGATCTTCAGCCGCTGCACAGAGCTGGTGGCGAGCACCCAGGCCGCGAAGCCGCCCAGCACCAGGAAGACGGCGTGCCGCTTGACGAAGTAGTAGGTGTCGTCGAACTGCACCTGGGCGTACACGCTGGACGCCGACAGCACCATCACGGCGCCGAGCACGAGCAGGAGCACGGTGGGTGCCAGCACCAGGAAGAAGCTTGCTTGTGGGTGTCCCAGCCACTCGACCACGAGACTGCGCCGGCGTTCGGTCGATTGACCGGTCTGCGACGACTGCCCGCGGCGATCCGTAAGCGGGGAAGTGAGGATCGCCACTGGCTCAGGCCTCCTTTTCTAGCGTCTGGTGCGGGTCGCGACCGCGGCG
Source organism: Propionicimonas sp. (assembly GCA_031119515.1). Taxonomy (GTDB): domain Bacteria; phylum Actinomycetota; class Actinomycetes; order Propionibacteriales; family Propionibacteriaceae; genus Propionicimonas. The sequence continues at coordinate 2,982 of JAVHXR010000294.1, read as the reverse complement.
GCGAAGGCGTCACCGCGGGCGGCGTAGTCGGAGTACATGTCCTTGCTGGCGCAGCCGGGCGCGAGCAGCACCACGTCGCCGGCTTTCGCCCGGCCCGCGGCCCAGTCCACCACCTGCTGCATGGCCCCATCATCGACTGCGTCGGTGAGGAAGACCGGGACATCGGGAGCGTGTCGGGCCAACGCGTCGGCGATCAGCTGCCGGTCGGCGCCGAGCAGGGCGACCGCACGGAGCCGGCCGGCGAACCGTTCCACCAGGTCGTCGAAGGTCGTCCCCTTCGCCTGGCCGCCGGCCACCCAGACCACCGAGTCGAAGGCCGACAGCGAGGCCGCGGCGGCGTGCGGGTTGGTGGCCTTGGAGTCGTCGACGTAGCGGACGCCGTCCGCCTCGGCAACCTGCTGGATCCGGTGGTCGCCCAGCCGGAGCCGCTTGAGACCCTCGGCGACCGCCTGTGGCGCCACCCCGAAGGAGCGCGCCAGGGCGGCCGCGGCGAGGGCGTTGGCGACGTTGTGGGGAGCGTGGGGCACGACGTCGGAGACCTTGGCGAGCTCGACGGCGGAGTCGCGTCGCTGCGGGATGAAGGCCCGGTCCACCAGCAGGTCGTCCACCACGCCCAGCATCGACGGGGCCGGAATGCCGAGCGTGAACCCGATGGCGCGAGCCCCCTCGATGACGTCCGCGTCCTCGACCATCCGCTGCGTGGCGGGGTCGGCGACGTTGTAGACGCAGGAGTGCCGGACCCGCTGGTAGATCCGCGCCTTGTCCGCGGCGTAGGCGGCCATCGGGTCCGACGCCGTCCCGGCGGGGTTCGCGGGTTCCCCGCCCGGGCCGTCGGCTCCGGCCCCGCCGGTGGGCGCCGGGTGCCCCCGGACCGCGGCGGAGTACCACTCCAGGTGGTCGGGTGCGAGGTTCAGCACGGCCGCGGAGTGCAGCGAGAGCGAGTGGGTCCAGTGCAGCTGGAAGCTCGAGAGCTCGACGGCGAGGACGTCGTAGCTGACCTCGTCCAGCACCGCCTCGACGATCGGGCGACCGACGTTCCCGACCGCGCTGGTGGTGAGGCCGGCGGCGGTCAGCATCGACTCCAGCATCCCGACGGTGGTGGTCTTGCCGTTGGTGCCGGTGACGGCCAGCCAGGGCACCGCCCGGTCGGGCAGGCTCATCCGCCAGGCGAGCTCGACCTCGCCCCAGACCGGGACGCCGCGCAGCGCGGCCTGTCTCAGCAGCGGGGCGGAGGGCAGCCAGCCGGGCGAGGTGACGACGAGGTCGGTGTCGTCCGGCAGCGAGGCGGTCGAGCCGGGGCCGAGCCGGACGGTGGCGTCCAGCAACTCCAGGACGGTGGCCTTCTCGGCGTTGGCGGGCGAGGCGTTGTCGTCCAGGACGGTCACCCGGGCGCCCAGCTCGAGCAGCCCGTCGGCGGCGGCGAACCCCGAGGTCCCCAGGCCCGCGACGACGACCCTGGCCTGGGGCCACGGCGACAGCCGGTCGGCGGTCGGCAGCCAGGACTTCACTGGCCCACCACCCACTCGGCGTAGAACAGCCCGACGCCGACAGCGACACACATCCCGCAGATGATCCAGAACCGGATCGTGATGGTGACCTCCTGCCAGCCGAGGAGTTCGAAGTGGTGCTGCAACGGCGCCATCTTGAACAGCCGTTTGCCCTTCGTCACCTTGAACCAGCCGACCTGCAGGACCACCGACATGGTGATGATGAAGAACAGCCCGGCCACGATGAGCATCAGCAGTTCGGTTCGGGTGAAGATCGACAGCGCGGCGAGCGCGCCGCCGATCGCCAGCGAGCCGGTGTCGCCCATGAAGATCTTGGCGGGGCTGGCGTTCCACCACAGGAAGCCGAAGCAGGCCCCCGCCAGCGCTATCGAGGTCACCGCCAGGTCGAGCGGATCGCGCACCTCGTAGCACTGGGCGGTCGCGTCCCCCCAGGCACAGGACTGGTTGTATTGCCAGACGTTGATGATCGTGTAGGCGGCGAAGACCATCGTCGCGGCGCCGGCGGCGAGCCCGTCCAGGCCATCGGTCAGGTTCGCCGCGTTCGACCACGAGGAGATGATCAGCACGATCCAGATCACCGCGAGCGGGATCGGCAGCGCCAGCCACGGCAGGTCGCGCAGGAACGAGATCGCCGGGCTCGCCGGTGTCAGCCCGCGCTCGTTGGGGAACATCAACGCCAGCGCGCCGAAGACCACGGCGATGCCGGTCTGCAGCGCGAGCTTGGCAGTGGAGTTGAGGCCGAGCGAGCGCGCCCGGGAGATCTTGATCCAGTCGTCCAGGAAGCCGACCAGGCCCAGCGATGTGACCAGGCCGAGCACGAGCAGGCCGCTGATCGTCGGCGGGGTCCAGGTGGCCAGGTGGGCGATCGCGTAGCCGAGCAGGGCCGCGATGATGATCACGATCCCGCCCATGGTCGGGGTGCCGCGCTTGGTGTGGTGGGTGGTGGGGCCGTCGTCACGGATGAACTGTCCGAAGCTGCGGCGGATCAGGAAGCGGATCGCGTAGCGGGTACCGAGCAGGGTGACCAGGAGGGCGACGCCGCCGGCGAACAGGATCGTCCTCATGAAATCCCACCATTCCGTCCGGGTCCGGCCACCAGTCGCTCAGCCACCGACTCCAACGCTAGCCCCCGGGACGCCTTCACCAGCACCACGTCGGCTGGTGACACCAGCCCGCTGACGAGCCCGAGCGCGTCGTCGCGATCCGCGGCGACGGTCGCTGACGCGCCGGCGGCGACGGCGCCGGCGGCTACCGCGTCGGCGAACTCTCCGAGCGCCACCACGTGGTCGACCCCCACCCGGCCCGCCAGCCGGCCGACCGCGGCGTGGGCGGCGGCCGAGCCCTCGCCCAGTTCGAGCATGTCGCCCAGCACCGCCAGCAGCCGGCCGCCGGTGCGGCGCATCCCGGCGAGCGCGGCCAGCGCCGCCCGCATCGAGTCCGGGTTGGCGTTGTAGGCGTCGTTGACCACGAGCAG
>JAVHXR010000018.1:1394-16130 GCA_031119515.1 Propionicimonas sp. | reverse complement strand
GGGCGAGACCGAGGCGACCTGGTTCGTCAAGGAGGTGCGCCGCGGTCTCGAGGAGCGGTTCCGCGGCGATGTCCCCGAGTACGCAATCCGGCAGGCCGAGTACGAGGAGAAGGTGATCATCGACAAGGGGTACCCGGGGTACTTCCTGGTCGTCGCCGACTTCATCAACTGGGCGAAGGACAACGGTATCCGGGTCGGTCCGGGTCGTGGCTCCGGCGCCGGCTCGATGTGCGCCTACGCGATGCGCATCACCGACCTGGACCCGGTCCCGCACGGCCTGATCTTCGAGCGCTTCCTCAACCCCGAGCGCCCCTCGATGCCCGACTTCGACGTGGACTTCGACGAGCGCCGGCGGGGCGAGGTGATCCGCTACGTCACCGAGAAGTACGGCGACGACCGGGTCTGCCAGATCGTCACCTACGGCACGATCAAGGCCAAGCAGGCGATCAAGGACGCCGGCCGGGTGCTCGGGATGCCGTTCAGCATGGGGGAGCGGCTGACCAAGGCCTACACCCCGCCCGTGCAGGGCAAGGACGTCGCGCTGGCCGACGTGTTCGACCCTGAGCACGAGCGCTACAACGAGGGCGGCGAGTTCCGCGAGCTGTACGCGTCCGACCCCGAGGTCCGTCACGTCGTCGACACCGCCCGCGGGATCGAGGGGCTCAAGCGCCAGTGGGGCGTCCACGCCGCCGGCGTGATCATGTCGAGCGCGCCGCTGATGGACGTCATCCCCGTGATGAAGCGGGAGCAGGACGGCCAGATCATCACGCAGTTCGACTACCCGAGCTGCGAGTCCCTCGGCCTGGTCAAGATGGACTTCCTCGGACTGCGGAACCTCACCATCCTCGACGACGCCGTGCGCAACGTGAAGGCGAACCGGGGCATCGACCTCGACCTGGACGAGCTCCGCAGGGACATGAGCGACCGGCCGACCTACGAACTGCTGGCCTCGGGGGACACCCTCGGCGTCTTCCAGCTCGACGGCGGCGGGCTGCGCTCGCTGCTGAAGCTGATGCGGCCGGACAACTTCGAGGACATCTCGGCGACGATCGCTCTCTACCGGCCGGGTCCGATGGGGGCCGACTCCCACACCAACTACGCGCTCCGCAAGACGGGCCGGCAGAAGCTCGAGCCGATCCACAAGGAACTGGCCGAGCCGCTGGCCGACATCCTCGACACCACCTACGGCCTGATCGTCTACCAGGAGCAGATCCAGCAGATCGCGCAGCGGGTGGCCGACTACACCCTCGGCCGGGCGGACGAGCTGCGGCGGGCGATGGGCAAGAAGAAGAAGGAGGTCCTCCAGAAGGAGTTCGTTCCCTTCCAGGCCGGCATGAAGGCGAACGGGTACTCCGACTCCGCGATCAACACGCTGTGGGAGATCATGGTCCCGTTCGCGGCGTACGCCTTCAACAAGGCCCACTCGGCCGCGTACGGGGTGGTCTCGTACTGGACCGCCTACCTGAAGGCGAACTACCCGGCCGAGTTCATGGCGGCGCTGCTGGAGTCGGTCAAGAGCGACAAGGACAAGACCGCCCTCTACCTGGGGGAGTGCCGCCGGATGGGCATCAGGGTGCTGCCGCCGGACGTGAACGAGTCCGAGGCGATGTTCACCCCGATCGGCGAGGACGTCCGCTACGGGCTGGCCGCGATCCGCAATGTCGGCGACAACGTCGTGAGGGGCATCGTCGAGGCCCGCACCGAGCACGGCAAGGCCACCGACTTCAACGCCTTCCTCGACCAGATCCCGCTGGTCGCCTGCAACAAGCGGGTGATCGAGTCGCTGATCAAGGCCGGCGCCTTCGACTCGATGGGGCACCGGCGGCGTGCGCTGATGGAGTGCTTCGAGCAGAAGGTCGACGAGGTGATCGACCTCAAGCGCAACCAGGCCAACGGCCAGGACGACCTGTTCGCCGGGTTCTTCGCCGAGGACGCCACCGGTGGGCCGGCGGCGAGCCCCGTCCCCGACCTGCCGGAATGGGACAAACGGGTGCTGCTCGGGTTCGAGCGCGAGATGCTCGGCCTCTACGTCTCCGACCACCCGCTGCAGGGGCTGGAGCACATCCTGGCCGCTCAGCGCGATCTCTCGATCGGCAGCCTGCGCGGCGAGGACGGCCCCCGCGACGGTGTCGTCACGATCGCAGGGATGATCACCCAGGTGGTGCGCAAGCAGACCAAGGCGGGCGACCTGTGGGCGATCGTCACCGTCGAAGACCTGGAGGCCGGGGTCGAGGTGCTGCTGTTCCCGAAGGTCTACCAGCTGGTCGCGGGGTCGCTCGCCAGCGACACCATCGTCAGGGTGAAGGGCAGGGTGCGGGTCAAGGACGACTCGATCGAGATGCAGGGCAACGAGGTCGGCTTCCCCGACGTCACCGAGGGCGACTCCGGGCCGCTGGTGATCTCCCTGCCGGCGGCGCGCTGCACCCCTGCCGTCGTCGAGCAGCTCCGCGGCGTGCTGCGCGCCCACCCCGGCGGCACCGAGGTCCGGGTCCGGCTGATCAGCCAGTCCAACGGCGCCAAGGTGTGGCGACTCGACGATGCGCTCAGGGTGGCGCCGTCGCGTCCGCTGGTCGCGGACCTGAAGGCGCTGCTGGGGCCGGCGTGCGTCAGCGTGTAGCGTTCGTGGGGTGACCACCACCCTGGCCGAGGACGAGCAGACCGAGAATCCGCGTCCCGGCAACCCGCTTGCCGAGGTGCTGCCGTGGATCGGGCTGCTCGGGCTGCTGGCGATCGCGGTGGGGGCGCTCACCGCGGTCTTCTGGGCGAACATCGTCGAGCTGCCGTCCTACAGCATCGCCCCGGACGGCTCGGCGAGCGTTTCCGAACGGGCACTGACGGAGTTCGTGGCAGCGGACGCCTGGTACGTGCTGTGCGGTGCCCTGGTCGGCCTCGGCCTCGGTGTCGTGGCGTGGAAGTGGTTCAAGCCGCTCGGCTGGCCGAGCGCCGTCCTGGCCGCGGCGGCCGGCCTGCTCGCCGGGATCGTCTGCTGGCAGGTCGGGGAACTGCTCGGCCCGCCCGGCGGCACATTCGACGAGCGGCTCGCCAACGCCTTGATCGGCGAACAGGTACCGATCGCGCTCACCCTCCGCTCGATGTCCGCGCCCGCCGTCTGGGCCTTCGCCGCGGTCACCCCGGTCCTGCTGGCGGCCTCGCTCGGCCCCGAGGAGGCTGCCCCCAGACCCCGCCGCCAGCTCCACGCCCCGGGCGAGCCGCCCGAGGAGACCGTCGACGAGCGCGGCGTGCTGACGGAGGTCGTCCACCAGGACAGCCCGTGAGCCTGGAGGTCGAGCGGAAGTTCGCGCTCACCGACGACCAGGAGGTGCCCACGCTGCCGGGCCTCGGCGAGCCCGAGGAGTTCGCGCTCGAGGCGGTCTACTACGACACCCGCCATTTCGCGCTGACCCGCGCCCGTCGGGTGGTGCGGCGGCGCGCTGGAGGGCCCGACGAGGGTTGGCACGTGAAGCTGCCCGGATCGGACGCCGAACACAGGGTCGAGCACCACGCCCCGCTCGCGTCGGTCAGGCTGCCAGCCGAGCTCCGGGCGCTGGTGGCAGAGGTGCTGGACGGGCAGGCGTTGTTCCCGGCGGCCCAGCTGCGCACCCGTCGGCGACAGGCCGAGTTGAGGGGCGCGGACGGCTCCGTCCTTGCGCAGGTCTGTCTCGACGACGTGGTGGCGACCGTCGGCAGAGCGGACCAGTCCTGGCGCGAGGTCGAGGTCGAACTCGTCGACGGCGATGCCGGGGTGATGGACGCGGTGACGTCCGCGCTGGCCGAGGCGGGGATCCAGCCCGCAGCCGGGCAGTCCAAGATCGGCCGGACGCTCGCGGCGGCACTGCGGGCCGACGACCAGGCCGCCACCGGGGATCCGTCAGCGGTGGCCGTGGTGCTGGACTACCTCGCCGCCCAGGTCGGAACGCTGCAGGAGCTGGAGCCCGGGGTCCGGGTGGACCTGCCCGATGCCGTCCACCGCAGCCGGGTGGCAACCCGGCGACTGCGAACCGCGCTGCGGACCTTCGGTCCGTTGTTCCACGCCGACGCCGTGGCGCGGCTCCGTGCCGAACTCGCCTGGCACGCCGCCGAGCTCGGCGCCCCTCGCGACGCCGAGGTGCTTCGCGACGGGTTGCTCGAGGCGCTGGACAGCCTCGGGGTGCCGCCGGAGGCGCAGGAGCGGGGCCTGATCGCGGGTTCCCTCGTGGCGGCGCACGCCCGGGCGCACACCGAGCTCGTCGAGACGATGGCCACCTCCCGCTACGACGACCTCCACCGGCTGCTTGAGGAGTGGCTGGCCGACCCACCCCTGGAGCCGGCCGCCGCTGCCGGCTCGGGACCGGTGCTGCACGGGTTGCTGGACCGCGCGCGGGGCCGGGTCACCCGGTTGTACGCGCGCGCCCTGCGGGACCCCGAGGACCTCGTGCGCTGGCACGAGGTGCGCAAGGCCGCGAAGGCCGTCCGCTACTGCGCCGAGGCGCTGGAGCCTGCCTTCGGCGGGCGGGCCACCGGGCACGCCGCGGCCTGGGAGGCCGTCACCGACGCCTTCGGAGAGCTGCAGGACAGCCTGGTGGCGCGGGCCGAGGTGGCCGGGCTGGGGACGGACTCCCCGGTGCTGGACGCGCTGGTGGCCTACGAGATCGGCCGCGGGCGGGCGGAACTGGTGCGCGGCCGGGCCGCCCTCGACGCAGCCCTCGCCGCCAGCCTGTGAGAACTCAGCGGGCGATGTCGGAGAACCGGGCCCCGGTGACGCGTGCGAGCTCGGCGGGTGCGAGTTCGACCTGGAGCCCGCGCTTGCCTGCGCTGACGTAGACGGTGTCGAACAACTCGGCCGCCTCGTCGATCACGGTCGGGAGCGCGGCCTTCTGCCCGATCGGCGAGATCCCGCCCACCACGTAGCCGGAGGACCGCGCGGCGGCGGCCGGATCGGCCAGCTCGACCTTCTTCGCTCCGAGCGCGCTCGCCATGGCCTTGAGGTCCAGCTGTGAGGCTACCGGCACCACCGCAACGGCGAGGCTCGGCCGGGTTCCCGCCGCCTCGACGACGAGGGTCTTGAAGATCTGCAGCGGATCCACCCCGAGGGCCGCGGCAGCCTCCTCCCCGAAGTGCCGGTTCGCCGGGTCGTGGTCGTAGGGATGCAGGACGTACTCGATGCCGGCGGCCTCCAGTGCGGCGGTGGCGGGGGTCGCCGACATCAGCGCAGCACCGCCTCGAGTGCGGCGACTGCGGTGTCGACACCCCGCTCGTCGCGCAGCTCGAGCCCGAACCGGGCCGTCCGGGCCCGCAGCGCCGAGTCACCGAACGAGCCGAGCATCTCGGCGAGCCGCTCTGCGGTGAGCCGGCTGTGGTGGACCGGCTCGGGCCCCAGCCCCAGCTCGTGCACCCGGCGACCCCAGTACGGCTGGTCGCCCATGTGCGGCACCACGGCGACCGGCACTCCCGCCCTGAGCGCGGTGCCGGTGGTGCCGGCACCGCCGTGGCAGACGACGCCGCCGGTGCGTGGGAACAGCCACTCGTGGGGGATCGACCCGATCGCCAGCGCGGTCTCGGACACCCAGGCGGTGGGCTCGGGCCCGTCGTGGAGCGACCCGCCGAGCAGCACCCGGCGGCCGCCCACCGCGGCGAGGACGAGTTCGCGCAGCCGCCCGCCGACCGCTGCCGGCATGCTGCCGAATCCCAGGTAGACCGGCGGCTCGCCCGCGGCCAGGAAGTCGGCGAGCGCCGGCGGCGGCTCGTAGCCGATCGGGGCCGGCTCCACCCACTGCCCGGTGATCCGGACGTGCGCCGGCCAGTCCGGCGGCTGCGGAACCACCCGCGGGCTCGCTCCGACCACTGTCGGCACGCTGGTCACGGAGCGGACGTAGCCCCGCCGGCCACCCGCTGGCAGGCCGAGCCGCTCGTGCACCAGCCGGGACGCAGACCGCAGCGGGGAGTACATCCCGTTCAGCTGGAGGCGCCCGGCCGCGCGGTTGAGCCAACTCGTCGCGGCCGGACGGGCGGGGTGGAGCACGGACGCACCGAGTCGGGTCGGCAGCCAGGGCTGCAGCAGGGCGGCCGCCACCGGGCGGCCCTCGCGGAGGGCCCACGGTGTGACCGCGTCCAGGCTGAGCAGCCCGCAGACCACGGCCTCGGCGTCGGGCAGCGCGGCGGCAAGACCGTCGGCGAAGACCGGCGCGAACGCGTCCACGGCCGCGCGCAGGTGCCGCAGCTCCTCCCGCGGTCCGGTCGAGCCGGTGAGCCACCGTCGCACCACGGGGTCGTCGAGGTCGTCACCGAGCGAGATCGCGAACGGCGCGAATCCCAGGCCGGCCCCGGTCACCATCGGCTCGAAGTCCCGTGCAGCGGCGATCGTGACCTCGTGACCGGCGGCCGCCAGTCCCCGTCCCAGCGCGACGTACGGCTGCACGTCGCCCCGGGAACCCCAGCCGACCATGAGCACGCGCATGGCTCGACCCTAGAGGAAGCGGGTCAGACGAAATACCCCACGACCGCAGCGAGGACGGGTGCGACGACCAGCGCGGGCAACATGTCGCCGATCGGCATGTGCTTGATGCCGGCGAGGCGGAAGCCGAGGCCGAGCAGGATCACGCCGCCGGTGGCGGTCAGGGCGTCGATCTGGGCGGCGGGCAGGAAGTCGCCCAGCCACCAGCCCAGCAGGGTGAGCCCGCCCTGGTAGATCACCAGGGGGATCACAGACGCCATCACGCCGATGCCGAGGCTGGAGGCGAACGCGATCGCCGCGAAGCCGTCCATCACCGCCTTCACGATGAGCTGCTCGGCACCGTTTCCGAGTCCGTCGGAGATCGAGCCGATGATGGACAGCGGGCCGACGCAGAAGATCAGGGTCGCCGTCACCGCCGCCTCGATGAAGGTCGCCTGGTCGGATCTGCTGGCGATCTTGTCCCGCAGCCAGCCGGCGGCACCGTCCAGCCGGTCCTCGAGCCGGATCCCGGAGCCGATCAGGCCGCCGATCAGCAGTGCCCCGAGGACGACCAGCAGCCGGGCACCCGATCCGACCTCGGCGGCGAAGGCGTCGGACATCCCGTCTGCGATCGACAGCCCGCCGATCACCAGCGACACCAGCCCGAGGATCTGCGTGACGAGGTCGCGGGTCCGCACCGGGAGGCGGTGGCCGACGGCGATTCCGATCAGGCTGCCCAACACCACCGTGATGACGTTGATCGCCGTACCGACCCCTATGAACATGGTCACAGTCAACCATCCCGCGAGGGGGCGCCCGCGCTGCGCCCTAGAATCGGGCGCGTGCTGAGAACCCTCGACCTGCGTGGCCGCCCGTTCGATCCGGGGACGCCGCTGCCGCGGGCGCATTTCGACGTGGACGCCGCGGTCGCGGTCGTCCGTCCGATCGTCGAGGCGGTGGCCGTGCGGGGCGCGGCCGCGCTCGAGGAGTTCTCGCTGCGGTTCGACAAGGTGGTGCCGGAGCACTTCCGGGTGCCGGCCGAGGCGCTCGCGGCGGCCGCCGCGGAGCTGGACGCCGCCGACCGGGCGGCGTTCACCGAGGCGATCCGCCGCCGGCGGCTGGTCGCCGAGGCCGAGGTCGATCCGGCGGAGGTGCGGGTCGAGGTGGCGCCGGGCGCGGTGGTGAGCCAGCGGGCGGTGCCGGTCCGGCGGGTCGGGCTGTACGTCCCCGGCGGGCTCGCGCCGCTGGCCTCCAGCGTCCTGATGAACGTCGTCCCCGCCCAGGTGGCGGGAGTGTCCTCGATCGCGGTGAGCTCGCCGCCCCAGGCCGAGTTCGGCGGCCTGCCGCACCCGGGCATCCTTGCGGTCTGCCACCTGCTCGGGGTGGACGAGGTCTACGCGGTCGGTGGCGCGCAGGCGATCGCGATGTTCGCCCACGGCGTCCCCGGGGTCTGCGACCCGGTGGACCTGGTGACGGGGCCGGGCAACATCTATGTCGTCGCGGCCAAGCGGCTGCTGCGGGGAAGGGTCGGGATCGACTCCGAGGCCGGCCCCACCGAGATCGCGATCCTCGCCGACGCCGGCGCCGACCCCGCCTTCGTGGCAGCCGACCTGGTCTCCCAGGCCGAGCACGACCCGCTCGCGGCGGCAGTCCTGGTCACCGACAGCCCCCGCCTGGCCGAGGGTGTCCGGGCGGCGCTCGGGCCGCAGGTGGACGCGACCCGGCACGCCGAGCGGATCCGCACCGCCCTGGGCGGGGAGCAGTCGGCGATCGTTCTCGTCGACGACCTGGACGCGGGGATCGCCGTGGTCGACGCCTACGCAGCCGAGCACCTCGAGATCCACACCGCCGACGCCGCGGCCGTCGCCGCCCGGATCCGCAATGCCGGGGCGATCTTCGTCGGCCCCTGGTCGCCGGTCTCGCTGGGCGACTACTGCGCGGGCAGCACCCATGTGCTGCCGACCGCGGGGGCAGCGCGGCACTCGTCCGGGCTGAACGTGAAGAGTTTCCTGAAGGCCGTCCACGTCATCGAGTACGACCGCGAGGCGCTGCTCGAGGTCGCCGGGACGGTCGAGGCGTTCGCCGCGGCCGAGTCACTGCCCGCCCACGGCGCCGCCGTCACGATCCGCCGCGGGACCGGCGCATGAGGCCCGACCCCAGCCTTGCCGACCTGCCGCTGCGTCCGGAGCTGGTGGGGGAGGAGCCGTACGGCGCACCCCAGGTCCCCGATGTCGTGCTGCTCAACACCAACGAGAACCCGTACCCGCCGAACCCTGCGGTCGTGGCGGACATGGTGGCGGCGATCGGGCGGACCGCCGAAGGGGTCAACCGCTACCCCGACCGCGAGGCGCTGGGGCTGCGCGGTGACCTCGCCGCGTATCTCGGCCACGGTCTCGACGCCTCCCGGGTCTGGGCGGCCAACGGTTCCAACGAGGTGATGACCCACGTCCTGGGTGCGTTCGCCGGGCCCGGCCGGCGGGTGCTCAGCTTCGGGCCGACCTACTCGATGTACCCCGAGTACGCCCGGAACACCCACAGCGAGTACGTGGTGGCCGCGCGGGCGGCCGACTACTCGGTGGACGCCGCGACCGCGCTGGCCGCGATCGCCGAACACGCGCCGTCCGTTGTGCTGCTGACCACTCCGAACAACCCGACCGGCACCACCACCGCGCTGGCGGTGACCCGCGAGATCGTCGCCGGCACCGATGCCGTGGTCGTCGTGGACGAGGCCTACCAGGAGTTCTCCCGGCATCCCGAGCAGACCGCCCTGACCCTGCTTCCCGAGTTCGGCAACCTTGTGGTCGCGCGCACCATGAGCAAGGCCTTCGCGCTGGCCGGGGGCCGGGTCGGCTACCTCGCCGCAGCACCGGCGATCGTGGACGCCTGCCGGATCGTCCGCCTGCCCTACCACCTCTCCGCGCAGACCCAGGCGCTGGCCCGGGTGGCGCTCGCCCATGCCCCGGAGATGCTCGCCCAGGTCGACGCCCTCCGCCGGGTGCGGGACGGCATGCTGACCCGGCTGCCTCAACTCGGGGTCGAGGTGATCGAGTCCGATGCCAACTTCTGTTTGTTCGGCCCGTTCGCCGACCGGCATGATGTCTGGCAGCGGCTGCTCGACCGCGGCGTGCTGGTGCGCGAGGTCGGTCCCCAGGGCTGGCTGAGGGTGTCGGTCGGGACGCCGGAGCAGACCGAACAGTTCTACGCCGCGCTGGCGGCAGTGCTTGAGGAGACCCGATGAGCAGCCGTACCGCCGTCCTGGAACGCCAGACCAGCGAGTCCTCGGTGCGCGTCGCGCTCGACCTGGACGGGTCCGGGCGCTCGACGATCACGACCGGCGTCGGGTTCTACGACCACATGCTCACCGCGCTCGCCAAGCACTCCCTGATCGACCTCGAGGTGACCACCACCGGCGACCTCCACATCGACGGCCACCACAGCATCGAGGACACCGCCATCGTGCTCGGGCAGGCGTTCGCGCAGGCCCTCGGCGACAAGGCGGGGATCCGTCGCTACGCCGATGCCACGATCCCGCTGGACGAGGCGCTCGCGCACTGCGTGGTCGACCTGGCCGGGCGTGCCTATGTCGTCCACAGCGGTGAGCCCGAGGGCCAGCAGTTCGTCGCGATCGGGGGATCGGGGGTCCCGTTCCTCGGTTCGATGACCCGCCACGTCCTGGAGTCCTTCGCGCTGAACGCCCGGATCTGCCTGCACATGCGGGTGCTCGCTGGCCGCGATCCGCACCACATCGTCGAGGCACAGTTCAAGGCGCTCGCCCGCGCGCTGCGGGACGCGGTCGCGCTCGACCCGCGGATCGCGGGCGAGATCCCCTCCACCAAGGGCGCGCTGTGACCCAGCCCTCGGTGGCGGTCCTGGACTACGGCTCCGGGAACGTCCACTCCGCGACCCGCGCCCTGGCGGCAGCGGGAGCGCGCGTGACCCTCACCGCCGACCCCGCGGCCTGCGCCGCGGCGGACGGTCTCGTGGTGCCGGGCGTCGGGGCCTTCGCGGCCTGCATGGACGGCCTGGTGGGCGTCGGTGGACCGGCGATCATCCGGGGCCGCCTGGCGGCTGGCCGACCCGTGCTGGGGATCTGTGTCGGCCACCAGGTGATGTTCGCCCTCGGGGTCGAGCACGACATCCCGGCCGAAGGGCTGGGGGTGCTGCCGGGCGTGGTCGAGGAACTGCACGCGGTGCCGCTTCCCCACATGGGCTGGAACACCGTCCAGCCGCCGTCCGGCAGCAGGATGTTCGCCGGCGTCGCGGACCAGCGGTTCTACTTCGTCCACTCCTTCGGGGTCCGCCGCACCCCGCAGTGGCCGGCTGCCGCCACCGTGACCTGGTCGGAACACGGCGGCGACCGGTTCGTGGCCGCTGTCGAGTACGGCCCGTTGTGGACCACCCAGTTCCACCCGGAGAAATCGGGACCGGCGGGAGCCGGCCTGCTGCGGAACTGGGTTGCGACACTGATTGGCGAGGAGACCGAATGACCCACCTGGAACTGCTGCCCGCCGTCGACGTGCAGGGCGGCCAGGCCGTCCAGCTGGTCCAGGGAGTGGCGGGCAGCGAGAAGGTGTTCGGCTCGCCGGCAGACGCCGCCCGACGCTGGCAGGACGCCGGTGCGGAGTGGATCCACCTGGTCGACCTCGACGCCGCGTTCGGCCGCGGGAGCAATGCCGATCTGATCGCCGGGATCGTCGGCGACCTCGATCTCAAGGTCGAGCTCTCGGGTGGGATCAGGGACGACGCCAGCCTCGAGCGGGCGCTGGCGACCGGCTGCCGCCGGGTCAACATCGGCACCGCGGCGCTGGAGCGGCCGGAGTGGTGCGAGCAGGTGATCGCCGCCTTCGGCGACCGCGTCGCGATCGGCCTGGACGTCCGCGGTACCCGGCTGGCCGCCCGCGGCTGGACCCGCGAGGGCGGTGAGCTGTGGGAGACGCTGGAGCGCCTGGACGCCGCCGGCTGCGCCCGCTACGTGGTCACCGACGTCGCCAGTGACGGCATGCTCACCGGCCCGAACTTCGGGCTGCTGCGCGCGGTGTGCGAGCGGACGCCGGCGAAGGTGGTCGCCTCGGGCGGCATCTCCAGCCTCGATGATCTGCGCGGCCTGCGCGAACTGGTCCCGCTGGGTGTCGAGGGGGCGATCATCGGCACCGCGCTGTATGTCGGCAACTTCACCCTCACCGAAGCACTCGCCATCGCGGGCTGAGCGCCGGGCAGCGGCGCTACCCCTTCTTCAGGGCGTCCACCAGTCCCACGGCGCCGACGAGCGCCACCACGATCCACAGGATCCCGAGCAGCGTGCCACCGCCGATCACACCAGTGAAGGTCAGGATGGACAAAACGACTCCCAGCACGATCATCACGATGGACCCGACGGTGTACCAGGTTCCACTCAGGCCGGGCAGGAAACCACTGGGCATGGCTCCTCCTCTCCGAACCATCGCATTGTGCGCCGCCGGCCGCCCCCAGGGAAGAGGGACGATTGCCCACGCCCCGCGGCCGCCCGGTTCACGGGACGCGGGCGGTCCACTCCTGGGTGCCGAACTTGCTGGTGACGAGCTGCTCGGCGGCCGCGAGTTCGTCCTGTGTCAGGGCGCCGTCGACGACCTTGTAGCGGCTCCGGAAGGTCCGCAGGAAGCTCGCCATCACCTCGGCACGCGGCAGCCGGGTCTGCGACCTGACCGGGTCGACCCGCTTGTTGGCCGACTTCGTCCCCTTGTCGGACAGCTTCTCGCGGCCGATCCGCAGCACCTCGAGCATCTTGTCGGCGTCGATGTCGTAGGCCATCGTGACGTGGTGCAGGACGGCGCCGCCGACGAACCGCTTCTGCGCCGCACCCGCGATCTTGCCGGCGGGGGAGGCGATGTCGTTCAGCCCGGCGTACCGGGCCTCGACGCCGACGTCGGCGAGCGCGTCCAGCACCCAGGCGTCCAGGAAGGCGTAGGAGGCCTCGTAGCTCATCGAGTCCACCAGGGTCTCCGGCACCACCAGCGAGAAGGTGATGCAGTTGCCTGCCTCCATGAACATGGCCCCACCCCCGGAGACCCGCCGCACCACGCTGACCCCGTACCGCTGGGCCGCCTCGGCGTCGACCTCGTTGCGCAACGACTGGAACGAGCCGATCACCACCGCCGGCTCCTCCCACTCCCAGAACCGGAAGGTCGGCCCGCGCCGGCCAGCGGCCAGCTCGCGTCCGAGCACCTCGTCCAGGGCCGCGTGGGTCGCCAGGGTCAGGGGTCCGGGATCGAGGTAGGTGAACTCGTGGTCGGCCCAGCCGGTGGCCAGGCCGAGCGCTCGGCGGACGGCGAGCGCGACGGCGCGGGTGTCGAAGCCTGCCATCGCGACCGAGCTCGGCAGCGCCGCGTCGAGCGCCCGCTCCAGCTGCCCGGCGTCCGCTGTGCTCGGCATCCCGGTGAGGGTGGCGTCGATCAGGCCGAGGGCGTCGTCGGGCTCGAGGAAGAAGTCGCCGCTGACGCTGACCTGCGCGAGCCTGCCCTCCTCGACGGCCAGATCGACCGCCACCAACTTGCCCCCGGGAACCTTGTACTCACCATGCAGCCGCTGCGTCACGTCCGCGAGCATACGGGAGCCGTCACGCCGGTTCGGCCGAGGGTGCCGGGCTGTCCTAAAGTAGAGGCCGCACTTTCCCCGAGCAGGATCGGACGTACATGAGCGGGCACTCCAAGTGGGCCACCACCAAGCACAAGAAGGCCGCGATCGATGCCAAGCGCGGCAAGCTGTTCGCCAAGCTGATCAAGAACATCGAGGTCGCGGCCCGGGTCGGCGGCGGTGACCCCGGCGGGAACCCCACGCTCTACGACGCCATCCAGAAGGCCAAGAAGAACTCCGTCCCGAACGACAACATCGACCGTGCGGTGAAGCGCGGCAGCGGGGTCGGCGGGGACGCGGTCGACTACACCACGCTGATGTACGAGGCCTACGGGCCGGCCGGCGTGGCGGTGCTCATCGAGTGCCTGACCGACAACCGCAACCGGTCGGCGTCCGACGTCAAGGTGGCGGTCACCCGCAACGGCGGGACGATGGCCGACGTCGGCTCGGTGTCCCGGATCTTCGACCGCAAGGGCGTCGTCGAGGTCGCCAAGGCCCAGGCCGGCCGGAACCTCACCGAGGACGACCTGCTCGAGGCCACCCTCGACGCCGACCCGGAGGACGTCTCCGACGAGGGCGAGACGCTGCGGGTGATCAGCGACCCCAGCGTGGTCGTCGAGGTGCGCAAGGCCGTCCAGGCGGCCGGACTCGACTACGAGTCCGCGGAGGTCGAGTTCGTCCCCCAGTACACCCAGGCGATCGACGCCAGGGATGCCGCGGAGAAGCTGTTCCGGCTGCTGGACGCGATCGAGGACCTCGACGACGTCCAGAACGTCTACTCCAACGAGGATGTCCCGGACGCGATTCTGGCCGAGCTCGAGGCGGAGTAGCAGCAAGCGACGCTCTCGTGATCCCGGGCCCGCCGCGGGGTCTGGGGTCCTGGCGTGCCCGGGGAGCGCGCTGTGAGCTCGTCATGCCGGGCCTGCCCCGGGATCTGGGGTCCTGACGTGCCCGGGGAGCGCGCTGTGAGCTCGTCATGCCGGGCCTGCCCCGGGATCTGGGGTCCTGACGTGCCCGGGGACGCGCGCGCCGTGCTCTCGTCATCCCGGGCCTGCCCCGGGATCTGAGGTCCTGACGTGCCCGGGGAGCGCGCTGTGCTCTCGTCATCCCGGGCCTGCCGCGGGATCTCCGGTCCTGGACGGGATCGGGCGTTTCGTGGTGACGGCGGCGTGGGCGCTTGCCTGCGCGCCACGGCTGGCTAGTATCCGAACAACTGTTCGGAAGGCGGTGTCGATGCGCGTCCTGGGAGTGGATCCCGGCCTCACCCGGTGTGGCGTGGGGGTGATCGAGGGGAGCCCCGGGCGGCCGCCCCGGCTGGTCGCTGTCGGTGTCATCGCCACCGCCGCCGGCGACCCCGTCCCGCAGCGCCTGGTGCAGATCGAGGCCGGCCTGATCGAGTGGGTGGAACAGCACCGGCCCGACGTGGTGGCGGTCGAGCGCGTCTTCGCCGACCACAACGTCCTGTCGGTGATGGGAACCGCCCAGGCGGCAGGCCTGGCGATGGTGGTCGCCGCGCGGCGCGGCATCCCGGTCCACACCCACACCCCGACCGAGGTGAAGGCCGCGATCACGGGGTCGGGTCGCGCCGACAAGGCCCAGGTCGGTGCGATGGTCGCCCGCATCCTCAAGCTCGACGCGCCTCCCCGCCCCGCGGACGCCGCGGACGCGGCCGCGCTCGCGATCTGCCACCTGTGGCGTGGCGCCGGCCAGGACAGGAT
>JAVHXR010000018.1:0-1384 GCA_031119515.1 Propionicimonas sp. | reverse complement strand
TTGACGATCTCCAGCACCCCGTAACCGGTGGTGTTGAGGCCAGGATCGATGCCGCGATGGCCCGGATGAAGTCCGGGCGGACGGCATGATCGCCCACCTGCGCGGCGTCGTCGCCGCCATCGGCGCCACCTGGGTGGTCGTGGACGTCGGCGGCCTCGGCGTGCGCGCGCTCTGCACCCCCGCCACCGCCGGCGCCCAGCGCATCGGTGCCGAGACGACGCTGGCCACCTCGCTGATCGTCCGCGAGGAGTCCCTCACGCTCTACGGCTTCTCCGGCCCGGACGAGCGGGACTGTTTCGAGCTGGTCCAGACCGCCAGCGGCATCGGCCCGAAGATCGCCCTGTCGGTGGTCTCGGTGCTGGGTCCGGACGAGCTGCGGGCTGCCGTCGCCGGCGGCAACATCGCCGCGCTGACCCGCGTCCCAGGGATCGGGGCGAAGGGGGCACAGCGCCTGATCCTGGAGTTGAAGGACAGGATCGGCCAGCTCGCCGTGGCCAGCCAGGCAGGCGGTCCGGCGTCAGGCTGGCGGGAGCAGGTGCAGGCCGGCCTGGAGGGCCTCGGCTGGTCCAGCCGGGATGCCGCCGCGGCCTGCGACCGGGTCGCCGACCTCGCCGAGACCGAGGCCTCGGTCGCGGTGCTGATGCGCGCCGCGCTGCGAACGCTGGCAAAGTGAGTTCCGTGACCGCTGCCCAGCCCGACGCCGACCCGCTCGATCCGCACGCCCAGCTCGGCGAGCAGGCTGCCGAGTCCGCGCTCCGTCCGGCACGCCTGGCCGAGTTCGCCGGGCAGCCGCGGGTCAGCGACCAGCTGGGGCTGGTGCTGGACGCCGCCCGGCACCGCGGCACCGTGCCCGAGCACGTCCTGCTGTCCGGGCCGCCGGGGCTGGGGAAGACGACGCTGGCGATGATCATCGCCGCCGAGCTCGGAGTGCCGCTGCGGATCAGTTCCGGCCCGGCGATCCAGCACGCCGGGGACCTGGCGGCGATCCTCTCCGGGCTCACGGAGGGCGAGGTCTTCTTCCTCGACGAGATCCACCGGATGTCGCGGCCGGCCGAGGAGATGCTGTACCTGGCGATGGAGGACTTCCGGGTCGACGTCGTGGTCGGCAAGGGCGCCGGCGCGACTGCGATCCCGCTGGAGATCCCGCCGTTCGCGCTGGTGGGGGCGACCACCAGGGCCGGCCTGCTGCCCGGGCCGCTGCGGGACAGGTTCGGCTTCACCGCCCAGCTCGACTTCTACGCCACCGAGGCGCTGGAGGGGATCATCGCGAGGTCGTCGTCGCTGCTCGGTATCGAGCTCGGCGCCGGCACTGCCCGCGAGATCGCCTCCCGCTCGCGCGGCACGCCCCGCATCGCCAACCGGCTGCTGCGCCGGGTGCGCGACT
>JAVHXR010000293.1 GCA_031119515.1 Propionicimonas sp. | reverse complement strand
GCCAACGCCCTCGTCACCTCGGCCCTCCTCGTGGTCGCCCTGGTGGTGGCAGCGGTCATCCCTGGAGTCGGCTACTGGGCCCTGCTGGTCCTGTTCGCCTCCGGGCCACTGGGACGTCTTGTGGCGCGCCGCCGGGGCTGAGCGGCCGTCGATCAGCGGCGATCCGGTTCCGGGGGACCGGCCGGAGGCGGCGGTATGGAGCCGAGGCCGGGAGCGGTCCCCGGCCAGACCAGCAGGACGCGGCAGGGTGCGTGGTCCACGACGAACCTGGTCTCCGGCCCGAGGCTGCGCGGGCCGAGCCGGCTGAGGTCGCCGTCCCGGGCGACCACGAGCAGGTCCAGAGCGTCGGCGGCGGCTGTGACGGCGCGCTCCGGGCGCCCGCCCAGCGACCGCAGCTGGCAGGGGCGTCCGAGCCGGGCCGCCGCTCGCTCCAGCAACTCGGTCGAGGCCGTACCGGCCTCGGCCGCCAACGACGCGGCCGGATCGCGGCGTCGCCCGCGCCCCCACAGGCCGCCGTAGGCGCCGCCCACCACCTCGGCGGCGCCTCCGCCGGCGACGTGCAGCAGGACCACCTCGGAGGCGTCGTCCTGCCATTCCGCGGCGGCATCCACCGCCGCCGGCCAGGCGCCCTCGGTCAGCCAGATCCCGATCCTCATGTCAGGCTCCCATCAGTGAGGTCACCGCCCAGAGGGCGGTCGTGGCGGCAATGATGGCGACCGGGGTCGCCAGCACACCCAGTGCCGTGAACTCCCCCAGCGGGGCGTCGTGGTCGTGGGCGCGAACGATCCGCCGCCACAGCAGCGTGGCGAGCGAACCGACGTAAGTCAGGTTGGGGCCGACGTTCACCCCGATCAGGACGGCGAGTGCAGCCGGGGTGCCGGCGGTGACGGCGAGCGGCAGCAGCACCAGCGCCGCCGGAAGGTTGTTCACCAGGTTGGCCAGCACCGCGGCGAGGCCGGCCCAGGCCAGCAGGTCGAGCCAGCCTGTCCCGGCCGGCACGATGGCAGCCATTGCCACCGCCAGCCCGTTGTCCACGACCGCCGCGACGACGACCCCGAGCGACAGCACGAACCCGAGGAAGGGCAGGTTGGCGGCCCGCAGCAGTTCGCCGGGCCGTGCCTCGCGGCGCCAGAGCGCGCGGGCGGCCAGGATCACCGCGCCACCGGCGGCAACCCAGGCCGGATCCAGGCCGACCGCGGAGGCGGCGACGAAGCCGACCAGGGCTGCCGCCACGACGGCCACGACGAACCACGGGGGCGAGTCCGGCGCTGGCTCGCCGGCCACCGGTGGCGCCCCGAGCCTCAGGTCTCCGGCGAAGTACCAGCGGAAGGCCGCGTACTCGACAGCCAGCACCACCAGCCAGGGCAGCACCATGTAGCCGGCGAACTGGAGGAAACCGATCCCGAGCATCGCCACCGCCAACAGGTTGGTCAGGTTGGACACCGGCAGGAGCAGCGAGCCGGCGTTGGCCAGGTGCGTGGTGGCGTAGACGTGCGGCCGGGGACGGACGCCCACCCTGGACGCGGTCGCGAACACCACGGGGGTGAGCAGGACGACGGTTGCGTCCAGGCTGAGTACGGCCGTGGTGGCGGCCGAGACGCCGAAGACGAGGAGGAGCATCCGCCGCGGACTACCCCGGCTCGCCCGTGCCATCGCCGAGCCGGCGTACCGGAAGAGCCCGGCAGCCCCGCACAGTTCGCTGATCACCAGGACGGCGGCCAGGAAGGCCACGACCGGCAGCAGGCTGGAGAGCTCCGCGACCAGCCGCTCGGTCCGGATCGCGCCCGCCAGCACGACCACGACCGCTGCCGGGACCGCGACCACTGCCTCAGGCAGCCCGCGCGGCCGGGTGATCGCGAACCCGAGGATCGCCAGCAGCGCGACGACTGCCAGCAACTCGGCCGCTGGACTCACCATCCCCCCACCCTTGCACCGGCGCCGGCCCGAGTCGATGACCGACCACACCGGGTCCGGTCTCCGGACGGAGTCCACACCACGGCCGCCGGTTCAGACGACGAGCGACACTCCCAGGGCGATCATCACGATCGCGATCAGGCCGTCCAGCACCCGCCAGGCCAGGACGGTGGAGAGCCAGCGTCCGAGCAGCCTGGCGCCGTAGGCGAGCGAGAAGAACCAGAGCACGCTGGCTGTCATCGCACCGAGCGCGAACACCCACCGCAGCTCGCCGTGGGTCGAACCGACCGAGCCCAGCAGGAAGACGGTGTCGAGGTAGACGTGCGGGTTCAGCCAGGTCAGCGCGAGACAGGTCAGGACCACCTGGGTGAGCCCGACGGCCGACGTCGTGGGTGCCAGGGTTGCGGTCGCCGTCCCGCCAGCCCCGGCCGGGGCCGGCACCGCCAGGACCACCGGGGCGGCAAGCGTGCCGCCGGAGGGCCGCACCGCCCGCCGCGCCGCCAGCGCGCCGTAGCCGACCAGGAACGCCGCCCCCGCCCAGCGCACCGCCTCGACCAGCCAGGGGAGCAGCTGCGTGGCCGCGCCGATTCCGGAGATTCCGAGCACGATCAGGACGGCGTCGGAGGCCGCGCAGATCGCGGCGACCGCCAGCGCGTGCTGGCGCCGGATGCCCTGCCGCAGCACGAACACGTTCTGCGCGCCGATGGCGATGATGAGGGAGAGGCCGAGCCCGAGCCCCGCCAGATAGGACGTCACGTGACCGACCGTAGGCTCACCAACTTCTGAAGTACAGCTCAGGTTGCTTCATGAGGCTTAGCATTGCTTATGTGGAACTGCCGCTGGACCTCGCCCGGACCTTCGACGCCGTGCTGACGGCGGGCTCGCTCGAAGCAGCGGCGCGGGACCTCCACCTCACGCCGTCGGCGGTGTCGCAGCGACTCAAGGCGCTGGAGACCCGGCTCGGCAGGGTGTTGCTGGTGCGTTCCCGGCCGGTCCGTCCCACCGAGGCAGGTCGGGTGGTGGCCCGGCTGGCACGTCAGCTCGTCACCCTCGAGCAGGACGCGCTCACCGAGCTCGGGCTGGCCGAGAACCGGGCCGTCACCGTCCCGCTGGCCGTGAACGCCGACAGCTTGGCGACCTGGTTCCTGCCCGCGCTCGCTCCGCTCGCCCCGCGCGGGATCGCGTTCGACCTCTACCGCGACGACCAGGACTTCACCGCCGGGCTGCTCGAATCCGGGACGGTGACCGCCGCCGTCACCTCACAGCACCGGCCGGTCGCCGGCTGCACGGTCCGCCGGCTCGGCGCGATGCGCTACCTGCCGGCCGCCTCGCCGGAGTTCGCCGCCCGCTGGTTCGCCGCCGGTGCCGATGCGGTGGCGTTCAGCCACGCCCCGGTCGTCGACTTCGACCGCCGCGACACCCTCCAGACCCGCTACCTGGAGTCGGTGGGCGCCGACCCCGGCTCACCGCCGCGCCACCGTGTGCCGGCCTCCAGCGACTTCGCCGCCGCCGTCCGGCACGGCTTCGGCTGGGGACTGGTGCCGGAGTTCCAGGCCGCCGGCGCCCTGGCCGGCGGCCAGCTGGTCGGGCTCGGCGGCGAGCCGGTCGAGGTCGGCCTGTACTGGCAACGCTGGAACCTGCGCTCGACACTCCTGGAGACGATCGAGGAGGCGGTGGTGACCGCGGCACGGGGCGTGCTGCGTCCCTGAACCCGGCCGCCGACCGCGTGAGAGGACTCTCACGCACCTCTCCTCACCGGCTCACCGGTGGGTCGTTGTCTGGAACTGCACAACCCCACCGAGAGGAAACGACCATGAAGATCTCCCGTTCCACCGCGGCCTGGGCAGTCACCGGCGCCATCGGCCTCACCCTCGCCGGCGGCCTCACCACCATGGCCTGGGCCGACACCGAGACCCCGAGCCCGACGCCGACCGCGACCGCCAGCGGTTCCGCCAGCCCGTCCACCGCCCCGGCCAGCGCGACGCCGTCGGCCAGCGCCTCGGCGTCGGCCGAGGCGACCGCCTCGCCGAGCGCGTCCCCGACGCTGAGTGCCAACACCGCGCCCACCGCGAACACCCCGAACACGGCTCCGACCGCGCGCTCGACGGTCTCGCCGAGGACGCCCAACACCCCCAACAGCCCCAACACCCCCAACAGCCCCAACACCCCCAACCAGCCCCACACCCCCCACACCCCCAACACCCCCAACCCCCCCCACACACCC
>JAVHXR010000292.1 GCA_031119515.1 Propionicimonas sp. | reverse complement strand
CGACCCCGGCGATCGGGTGGTGGCCGTTGGCGTTGGTGGCGGTCACGATGTCGCTGATCAGCCTGATTGGCCGCAGCATCCTCACCGCATTCCTCGTCGGCACGGTCTTCGGCATCGTATTCTTCTTCACCCATCTGGCCTGGGTCGGGCAGTTCCTCGGCCCGATCCCCTGGGTCGCTCTCGCGAGCCTGCAGTCCGTCCTGTTCGGCGCGGGCGCCATCCCGATCACCCTGGCCTATCGATGGACGGGGCGGCATAGACCGCGCGGGACCGTACAGCTGATCGCCGTGCCGCTGCTAATCGGCAGCCTCTGGGCTACGCGTGAGGTCGTGATGGGGGCGTGGCCGTACAGCGGGTTCCCCTGGGTGCGGATCGGGATGACACAGGTCGAGGGCCCGTTGGCGCAGGCCGCGTCCTGGACCGGTGTGACCGGACTGAGCCTTCTGGTCGTAGCGCTGTGCGCGGGCATCCTGCAGTGGGCCCGCGCGGGAGGCCTTCGGTTCCTGGGCGGCATCATCCCCGCCGCGATCCTCACATCGATCCTCGTCGTGACACCGCAATTCCCCACCACCGACGCCGGGACGCTGCGGGTCGGGTGGGTGCAAGGCAACGGTCCCGCCGGCTACTTCGATCCCAAGGGACCCGGCGACATGCTCGCCGCGCAGACCGCCGCCTCCCGGTCGCTGCTGGGCCAGCAGATGGACCTGCTGGTATGGCCGGAAGGCAGCGTGGACGCCGACCCGCTGCGAACACCCGCGGTCGCGTCTCAGCTGGATCGTGTCGTCGCGGCGGCGGGCGCACCGCTGCTGATGAACGCGGCGACCACCCGCGGCGAGGACGTGTACAACACGTCGCTGCTGTGGCCGGCTGATGCCGACGCGCGCCAGTGGCACGACAAGGTCAACCCGGTCCCGTTCGGCGAATACGTGCCCGACCGGTGGCTGTACGAACGCATCGTCCCCGACCTCGTCGGGCTGATCCAGCGGGAGTACACCCCCGGCAGCAACCCGCCGACCGTCACCGTCGACGACGTCGATGTCGGGCTGGCGATCTGCTTCGACGTCATCTACGACCAGGTGATCTGGGATGGCGCCCGCGCCGGCGCGGAACTCTATGTGTTCCAGACCAACAACGCCGACTTCCGCGGCACCGACGAGAACCTGCAACAACTCGCCTTCGCGAGGATGCGCGCCATCGAGACCGGCCGGTCCGTGGTCAACGTCTCCACCGTGGGCACCAGCCAGGTCATCGCCCCCGGCGGTGCCACGACCGACAGTGTCGGCGTCGACACCGCGGCCGCGCGGATCAGCACCATTCCGTTGCGCACCGGGCTCACCGCAGCCGTCGTGATCGGCCCGTGGCTGACATGGCTGATCCCCGTCGCGGCGGTCGTCGCCCTCACCGCGCTCGGGATCGACCACCGCGCCCGGTATGCCGGAGCGCGTACACACGCCTATCTACGGGGGCCGACACGAGCATGAGATCAACAAACTCCATCGTCAAGGCCCGGTCCCACTCGCCGGATGCAGGGCCGCCCAGCGTCGACCTGGGCTGCGCTCCATCAGCTGCCGAGCAGCGGATGCTGGGGCTACGTGTGACCCGCCGTGCCGCGCTCGGGGCGGGGCTTCTCGGCCTCATCGCCACAAGCTCGATCGTCGGCTCCGTGCTGCCGCTGCCCGCCTACGCCGCTGACTACCCGTCGTGGGATGACGTGCAGGCAGCGAAGGCGAACGAGACGGCAAAGAACACCGAGCTCACCCGGATCCGGGGTCTCATCCAGGGCCTCGCCAGCGACGTGCAGCGTACTCGCGCGGCGGCCGAACAGGCGGCCGATGCGTTCTACACCGCACAGCAGGACCACTTCGCCGCGATCCAACGAGCTGACGCTCTCCAATCCCAGGCAGACACCGAAGCCGAAGCCGCCGCTGAGGCCTCCGACCGGGCGGGACGGCTCGCCGCACAGCTGTACCGCGGCGGCGGCGACGACACCGCATTGGAGCTGTTCTTGTCCGGTTCCGCGGCGAATGCGGACGACCTGCTGGCACGACTGGGCATGATGGACAAGCTGCTCGAACGAAACCAGGGCGTGTATGCCGCCGCTCTCACGGCGCGCAACGCGGCGCAGGGATTGAGCGACCAGGCGGCCCTGGCCCGTGACGAACGTGACCGACTGCAGCAGCTCGCCGAGCAGAGAATGCGCGAATCGCAGCTGGCGGCTGACACCGCTCAGACGGCGCTGGACGCGCAGACTCTCCACCTCGGCGAACTTCAAGCGCAGCTCGCCGCCCTCCAAGACACCACCGCGAAGACGATCGCCGACTATCAGGCCGGCGTAGAGGCGGCCCGGCTCGCCGAAGAGCAGCGCAAGGCCGCCGAACGCGCCGAAGCCGCACGCCGCGCCGCGGAGGAGAGCGCCGGCGGCGGTGTCGTCAGCTCCGGGTGGGCACGTCCTACCTCAGGTCGTCGGACATCCGGGTTCGGCCCCCGCAGCTCGCAATGCGGCAATGGGTATTGCTCCACCAGCTACCACTACGGCGTCGACCTGAGCGGAGGCTGCAGCGCCGGAATCTACGCCGCAGCGGCGGGCACGGTCGTCTACGCCGGATACAACGGCGGCTACGGCAACTACATCAAGATCGACCACGGCGGCGGCATCGGAACCGGATACGCGCACATCCGCAACGGCGGGTTCTTCGTCGGCTACGGCCAGCGTGTGAACGCCGGAGATCTGATCGGCAGCGAAGGCAGCACCGGGAACGCGTTCGGCTGCAACCTGCACTTCGAGGCCTACGTGAACGGCGCACCCGTCAACCCTGTCGACTTCCTCGCCGCCCGCGGCGTCTCCATCTGACCCGAAACGAAGGAGGACATCATGACCGAACAGCTCATCCCCGAATCTGACCAGTCTCAGACGCCCCCCACTCGCCGCAGCCTCCGGCAACAAGGATCTCTGCCGCGAACGATCATTGCGCCCGCCCCCCGGCGACAGGCCGCCGCAGCCGCGCCATCGGGCGGGCCATGGACGATGCGTCCGGTGCGGAGCTTGGCTGTCCTCGCGATCGTCAGCGGCCTGATCGCGACCGTCGCGTTGCCCGCATACGGCGCCTGGCAGAACACAAACCCCGAGCCGCTGACCCTGCAGCAGGTCGCCTTGGACGACGCGCAATCTCTCATCGTGGCGTCCGACGCGACGCAGACACAGCTCGACCGGAACAGCTACGCGGCCACCACCCAGGAGGAGATCGACCGGAGGAAGGCGGCAGAGGCGGCAGAGGCGGCCGCTGCTCGCGCCCGCACCTCTGCCAGCGTGGCATCGGTGCCGTTCGACTACAGCATGATCACCCCCGGCAGCGGCACGGTGCGTTGGCCAGTGGGCGGCCCGTTCACCGTGACGGACCGGTTCGGCGACCGGGGCGGCGCGCACATGGGCACCGACATGGTCGCCGCCGGCGGCACCCCGGTCTACGCGTCCGTCGACGGCGCCGTCAGCGTCTCGCAGGACAGCTATGGCGCTTACGGGGTCACCGTCGTGATCGAGTCCATCCTGAACGGTCAGCGCGTCCGCACCGTCTACCCGCACATGCAGACCGGGAGCCGACAGGTCACTGTCGGTCAGACGGTCACCGCCGGTCAGACGATCGGGCTGGTCGGCAGCACCGGACGCTCCACCGCCAACCATCTGCACTTCGAGGTGTACGTCGACGACACCGCCGTCGACTCACTGGTCTGGCTGCAAGCGAACGCCGGCTGATACGGGCCAAACCCTGACGAAGAGGACACCCACATCATGACCGGATCACTCACACTTGACGGCATCTCGCTGCTGCTGGTCTGGACCGCGATCGCCACCTATCTGCTCGCGTTCATCGCCTATACCATCGACCTCGCCCGCCGCTCCGTTCCCGCGGCCGAGCCTTTGCGGGAACCGGCGCTGATCGGTGCTGCGACGGACCCCGCGGTCACGGATGCCTGGGAGGAACAGCGCCCCGGCACTCCCGAGCCGCGAGCATCTCACCCGCGGCTGCTGTGGGCACGGATCGGGACGGCGCTGACGATTCTCGGTTTCCTGTTCCACCTGGCCGGTACCGTTCTGCGGGGGATCGCTGCCGGGCGGGTTCCGTGGGCCAACATGTACGAGTT